>NZ_JBOGBT010000024.1:0-119677 GCF_051656365.1 Silvania sp.
AGATCTTCGTTAAGAACGGTCTCGTCACCTGGGAAATGCAGCAGACCGACTACCCACGTACTCGCCCGGATATGCCGAACCACGAACCGCGCGGCTGTCCGCGTGGCGCGAGCTACTCCTGGTATTTGTACAGCGCCAACCGCCTGAAATACCCGCTGATGCGCAAACGCCTGATGAAAATGTGGCGCGAAGCGAAAGTGCAGCACAGCGATCCGGTTGATGCCTGGGCCTCCATTATTGAAGACGCGGATAAAGCGAAAAGCTTCAAGCAGGCACGCGGCCGCGGCGGCTTTGTGCGCTCCTCGTGGAAAGAAGTTAACGAGCTGATTGCCGCTTCCAACGTCTATACCGTTAAAACCTACGGTCCGGATCGCGTGGCAGGCTTCTCGCCGATCCCGGCGATGTCGATGGTCTCTTACGCCTCCGGCGCGCGCTACCTGTCGCTGATCGGCGGCACCTGTCTGAGCTTCTACGACTGGTACTGTGACTTACCGCCTGCGTCGCCGCAGACCTGGGGTGAGCAGACCGACGTGCCGGAATCTGCCGACTGGTATAACTCCAGCTATATCATCGCCTGGGGCTCTAACGTTCCGCAGACCCGTACCCCTGACGCCCACTTCTTTACCGAAGTGCGTTACAAAGGCACCAAAACCGTTGCCATTACCCCGGACTACGCCGAAATCGCCAAACTGTGCGACCTGTGGCTGGCCCCGAAACAGGGTACCGATGCCGCAATGGCGCTGGCGATGGGCCACGTGATGCTGCGTGAGTTCCACCTCGATAAGCCAAGCCAGTACTTCACCGACTACGTGCGCAAATACACCGACATGCCAATGCTGGTGATGCTGGAAGAGCGCGACGGTTACTACGCGGCAGGCCGTATGCTGCGTGCAGCGGACCTGGTGGATGCCCTGGGTCAGGAAAACAACCCGGAATGGAAAACCGTTGCCTGTAACAGCAACGGCGACATCGTTGCGCCGAATGGCTCAATCGGCTTCCGCTGGGGTGAGAAAGGCAAATGGAACCTCGAACAGCGTGACGGTACCTCCGGTGATGAGACTGAACTGCGCCTGAGCATGCTCGGCAGCCAGGACGACATCGCCGACGTCGGCTTCCCGTACTTCGGCGGCGAAGGCTCCGAGCACTTCAACAAAGTGGCGCTGGAAAACGTGCTGATGCACAAGCTGCCGGTGAAACGCCTGCAGCTGGCCGACGGTTCTACTGCGCTGGTGACCACCGTTTACGATCTGACGCTGGCCAACTACGGCCTGGAGCGCGGCCTGAACGATGAAAACTGCGCCACCAGCTATGATGATGTGAAAGCGTACACCCCCGCATGGGCAGAGCAGATCACCGGCGTACCGCGCGCCCATATCATCCGTACCGCGCGCGAATTTGCGGATAACGCGGATAAGACGCATGGTCGTTCAATGATCATCGTCGGTGCCGGTCTGAACCACTGGTTCCACCTGGATATGAACTATCGCGGGCTGATTAACATGCTGATCTTCTGCGGCTGCGTCGGTCAGAGCGGCGGCGGCTGGGCACACTATGTTGGCCAGGAAAAACTGCGTCCACAGACCGGCTGGCAGCCGCTGGCGTTTGGCCTTGACTGGCAGCGTCCGGCGCGTCACATGAACAGCACCTCCTATTTCTACAACCACTCCAGCCAGTGGCGTTACGAGACCGTCACCGCACAGGAACTGCTGTCGCCAATGGCGGATAAATCCCGCTACACCGGCCATCTGTTGGATTTCAACGTGCGTGCTGAACGCATGGGCTGGCTGCCGTCTGCACCACAGCTGGGCACTAACCCACTGCGTATCGCAGAGGCTGCGGCCAAAGCAGGTATGTCGCCTGTGGATTACACCGTCAAATCCCTGAAAGACGGCTCTATTCGCTTTGCGGCGGAGCAGCCGGAAAACGGCAAAAACCACCCGCGTAACCTCTTTATCTGGCGCTCTAACCTGCTGGGTTCATCCGGTAAAGGCCACGAGTACATGCTGAAGTACCTGCTCGGGACTGAGCACGGTATTCAGGGTAAAGATCTCGGCCAGCAGGGCGGCGTGAAGCCGGAAGAAGTCGAGTGGGTAGATAACGGTCTCGACGGCAAACTGGATCTGGTGGTGACGCTGGACTTCCGTCTGTCGAGCACCTGTCTCTACTCCGATATCGTGCTGCCAACCGCGACCTGGTACGAGAAAGACGACATGAATACCTCGGACATGCATCCGTTTATTCATCCGCTGTCTGCTGCCGTTGACCCGGCGTGGGAATCGAAAAGCGACTGGGATATCTACAAAGATATCGCGAAGAAATTCTCCGAAGTCTGCGTCGGCCACCTTGGCGTTGAAACTGACGTGGTGACGCTGCCAATCCAGCACGACTCTGCGGCCGAACTGGCCCAGCCGCTGGACGTGAAGGACTGGAAAAAAGGCGAATGCGACCTGATCCCAGGCGTTACCGCACCGCACATTATTCCGGTTGAGCGCGACTATCCGGCGACCTGGGAGCGCTTTACCTCTATCGGTCCACTGCTGGAGAAAATCGGTAATGGCGGGAAGGGCATCTCCTGGAACACCCAGAGCGAGATGGACCTGCTGCGTAAGCTGAACTACACCAAAGCGGACGGCCCGGCGAAAGGTCAGCCGATGCTGAATACCGCCATCGACGCAGCAGAGATGATCCTGACCCTTGCCCCGGAAACTAACGGCCAGGTGTCGGTAAAAGCATGGGCAGCGCTGAGTGAATTCACCGGTCGCGACCATACCCATCTGGCGCTGAACAAAGAAGACGAGAAGATCCGCTTCCGCGATATTCAGGCCCAGCCGCGCAAAATCATCTCCAGCCCGACCTGGTCAGGCCTGGAAGATGAACACGTTTCTTATAACGCCGGTTACACCAACGTTCACGAGCTGATCCCATGGCGTACCCTGTCCGGTCGTCAGTCCCTGTATCAGGATCACCAGTGGATGCGCGACTTCGGCGAAAGCCTGCTGGTCTACCGTCCACCAATCGACACCCGTTCTGTGCAAGCGGTGATGGGCAAGAAATCGAACGGTAATCCGGAGAAGGCGCTGAACTTCCTGACGCCGCACCAGAAATGGGGCATTCACTCCACCTACAGCGACAACCTGCTGATGCTGACGTTGTCCCGTGGCGGCCCGATTGTGTGGATGAGCGAAGCGGATGCGAAGGATCTGGGTATCGAAGATAACGACTGGATCGAAGTGTTTAACAGTAACGGTGCTCTGACGGCGCGTGTGGTTGTCAGCCAGCGTGTGCCAGCCGGGATGACCATGATGTACCACGCGCAGGAACGTATCGTAAACCTGCCGGGCTCAGAAATCACCGAACAGCGTGGCGGTATTCACAACTCCGTGACCCGTATTACGCCAAAACCGACCCATATGATCGGCGGCTACGCGCAGCTGGCCTATAGCTTTAACTATTACGGCACCGTCGGCTCTAACCGCGATGAGTTCGTGGTGGTACGTAAGATGAAGAATATTAACTGGTTAGACGGCGAAGGTAATGACCAGGTACAGGAGAGCGTAAAATGAAAATTCGTTCACAAGTCGGCATGGTGCTGAATCTGGATAAGTGCATCGGCTGTCATACCTGCTCAGTCACCTGTAAAAACGTCTGGACCAGCCGTGAAGGTATGGAATATGCGTGGTTCAACAACGTTGAGAGCAAGCCAGGTGTAGGCTTCCCGAACGACTGGGAAAACCAGGAGAAGTGGAAGGGCGGCTGGATCCGTAAGATCAACGGCAAACTGGTGCCGCGCATGGGTAACAAAGCGCTGCTGCTGGGTAAAATCTTCGCTAACCCGCATCTGCCGGGCATCGACGATTACTACGAGCCGTTTGACTTCGACTACCAGAACCTGCACAACGCACCGGAAAGCAAACACCAGCCGATCGCCCGTCCGCGCTCGCTGATCACCGGTCAGCGGATGGACAAAATTACCAGCGGTCCTAACTGGGAAGAGATTCTGGGCGGCGAGTTTGAAAAACGCGCCAAAGACCAGAACTTCCAGAATATGCAGAAGGCGATGTACGGTCAGTTCGAAAACACCTTCATGATGTATATGCCGCGCCTGTGCGAACACTGCCTGAACCCGGCATGTGTGGCGACCTGCCCGAGCGGTGCCATCTATAAGCGTGAAGAAGACGGCATCGTGCTGATCGACCAGGACAAGTGCCGCGGCTGGCGCATGTGCATTACCGGTTGCCCGTACAAAAAGATCTACTTTAACTGGAAGAGCGGCAAGTCCGAGAAGTGCATCTTCTGCTATCCGCGTATCGAAGCCGGTATGCCAACCGTCTGTTCCGAAAGCTGCGTGGGCCGTATCCGCTACCTCGGCGTGCTGCTGTACGACGCAGACGCGATTGAGACTGCGGCAAGCACCGAGAACGAGAAAGATCTTTATCAGCGTCAGCTGGAGGTGTTCCTCGATCCGAACGATCCAAAAGTGATTGAGCAGGCGCTGGCCGATGGCGTTCCGCAGAGCGTAATTGACGCCGCCCAGCAGTCGCCGGTCTACAAAATGGCGATGGACTGGAAGCTGGCGCTGCCGCTGCACCCGGAATACCGCACCCTGCCAATGGTCTGGTATGTGCCACCTCTGTCACCGATTCAGTCCGCAGCCGATGCGGGTGAACTGGGCAGCAACGGCATTCTGCCGGACGTGGACAGCCTGCGTATCCCGGTTCAGTACCTGGCGAACCTGCTCACCGCAGGCGACACCCAGCCGGTACTGCTGGCGTTGAAACGTATGCTGGCGATGCGCCACTTCAAACGTGCGGAAACCGTTGACGGCGTCATCGACACCCGCGCGCTGGAAGAAGTGGGCCTGAGCGAAGCTCAGGCGCAGGAGATGTACCGTTACCTGGCGATTGCCAACTACGAAGATCGTTTCGTGGTGCCAAGCAGCCACCGTGAGCAGGCGCGTGAAGCCTTCCCGGAAAAAAGCGGTTGCGGCTTCACCTTCGGTGACGGTTGCCACGGTTCAGACAGCAAATTCAACCTGTTCAACAGCCGTCGCATTGACGCGATGGATGTGACCAGCAAAACGGAGCCGCACCAATGATTGAACTTGTCATTGTTTCGCGTCTGCTCGAGTACCCGGATGCTGCGCTTGTGCAGCATCAACAGGAACTTTTCGATGCACTCGCGTCATCTGAAAACCTGGATAAAGAGGATGCCCAGATGCTGGGCGTTTTCCTCCGCGACCTGTTAGCCCGCGATCTGCTGGATGCGCAGTCTGACTACAGCCAGCTGTTTGACCGCGGCCGCGCCACCTCACTGCTGCTGTTTGAGCACGTGCATGGTGAATCCCGCGACCGGGGCCAGGCGATGGTCGACCTGATGAACCAGTATGAGCAGCAAGGCCTGCAGCTCGACAGCCGCGAACTGCCGGATCATCTGCCGCTGTATCTGGAGTATCTGGCGCAGCTGCCAAAAGACGAAGCGCTGGGCGGTCTGCAGGATATCGCCCCGATTCTGGCGTTGCTTAGTGCGCGTCTGCAACAGCGTGAAAGCCGCTACGCGGTGCTGTTCGATCTGCTGGTGAAACTCGCCAAAGCGGCCATCGACAGTGAGAAAGTGGCGGCGAAAATCGCGGATGAAGCCCGCGATGACACGCCGCAGGCGCTGGATGCGGTCTGGGAAGAAGAGCAGGTTAAGTTCTTTGCCGACGAGAGCTGCGGCGAGTCGGAGATCTCCGCTCACCAGCGTCGTTTTGCCGGAGCCGTTGCCCCGCAATATTTGAATATCTCTAACGGAGGACAGCAATAATGCACTTCCTGAATATGTTCTTCTTTGATATCTACCCGTACATTGCGGGCTCGGTATTCCTCGTCGGCAGCTGGCTGCGCTATGACTACGGTCAGTACACCTGGCGCGCAGGCTCCAGCCAGATGCTGGATCGTAAAGGGATGAACCTGGCGTCCAACCTGTTCCACATCGGGATTCTGGGTATTTTCGCCGGGCACTTCCTCGGGATGCTGACCCCGCACTGGATGTATGAATCCTTCCTGCCGATGGACGTGAAGCAGAAGATGGCGATGATCATGGGCGGTGCCAGCGGCGTGATGTGCCTCGTCGGCGGCCTGCTGCTGCTGAAGCGTCGTCTGTTCAGCCCGCGCGTGCGTGCGACCACCACCGGGGCTGATATTCTGATCCTCACCCTGCTGATGGTGCAGTGTGCGCTGGGTCTGCTGACCATTCCGTTCTCCGCTCAACATATGGACGGCAGCGAAATGCTGAAGCTGGTAGGGTGGGCGCAGTCCGTGGTCACTTTCCACGGCGGCGCGTCAGCGCATCTGGACGGCGTAGCGTTTATCTTCCGCATGCACCTGGTGCTTGGGATGACGCTGTTCCTGCTGTTCCCGTTCTCCCGCCTGGTGCATATCTGGAGCGCGCCGGTGGAGTACCTGACGCGCAAATACCAGATTGTGCGTGCGCGTCGCTAAGTTACGCTTGTTTGATTCCAACCCCGCCTTCGCGGGGTTTTTTTTCGCCCCAGCCCAGGTTGTTGCCCGCCGCGGCGAACAGGATCAGCAGGCCGCCTGCAAACTGGGTGGCATTGAGCGAATGGCCAAACACCAGGTTATCGACAATTAGCGCAATTACCGGATAGATAAATGACAGGGAGCCGGTAATGGGCGTCGGCAGTTTCTGAATCGCACTGTACAGCAGCTGATACATGATGCCGGTGTGGACAATGCCCAGCGTCAGCAGGATCCCCCACGGAAAGTCGGCGGAGAAGACCGGCCTGTGCGCCAGCGGCAGCAGCATCACGATCCCGGTCAGCACCTGAATAAAGGCAATATGCTGTGGGGCCAGAGATTTTAGCTGGCGAGTAATAATGGCGGTTAACGCATAGAAGAACGCAGCACCGAGGGCGAGGGCAATTCCGGTCAGCCAGCCGTCAGCGTGCCCCTGCGTCAGCTCGCTGGAGAGTAAAATCACCACCCCGGCAAACGCCAGCGCCAGCCAACCCCATTTCACCACACTGACCCGTTCCCCCAGCAGCATCCCCATCAGCACCAGCATAAACGGCTGGGTGTTATAGACCACCGTGGAGAGGCCGATAGAGATGCGCTCGAAGGCGGCGAACAGCAGCAGCCAGTTGATCACCAGCGCCACGCCGCCCAGCACGGCTAATCCCAGCGTCACGCGGGTAAGCGGGCTAAAGGGCTGTTTGCTCAGGCGGATAAAGATGAAGAGCGCGATGGCGCCAATCAGACAGCGCCAGAACACGACGTCGGTCACCGGCAGGCCGGAGAGCAACACAAAGGCCCCAATGGAGCCAGAAATCAGCATCGCCAGACACATCTGCCAGACGCCTTGTTGAAGTTCACGCATCACACACCTCCTGATTAATGCCCATTATTGTCGAAAAATCCTGTCTGGTTTTACAGGGCTGATCTAAGGTAACAGATGTCTTTGGCTTTTATAAATTAGGTGAATGTGATGGATTACCTTATCGATGAGATCGACCGGCAGATTTTGGCCTGCCTGGTGGAGGATGCGCGGATGTCTTTGAAGGTGCTGAGCAGCCGGGTGGGACTTACCTCGCCCAGCACGGCAGAGCGTTTAAAAAGGCTGGAGGAGCGGGGCGTTATTCAGGGATACAGCGCCCGGGTAAACCTGGCGGCGTTAGGTTACACCCTGCAGGCACTGGTCCGCGTGCGGCCATTGCCGGGTTTATTACATAAGGTGGATAGCTACATCCAGGCGATGCCGGAGTGTATTGAGAGCGACAAAGTGACCGGGGAGGACTGTTTCGTTATTCGGCTGGTGGTGCGATCTATTGAGCAACTGGATACGTTGCTGGACGGGCTGGCAGAGCATGCCCAGTGCAATACGTCGATAGTAAAGAGTTCGCCGGTGAAGCGCCGGTTGCCACCGATGTAGTGGGTGTTGTTCCCGCATGGGCAGAATATGAGCAATTGCGGCTGTTTGAAAGTAGGTATTCTAATGAAGTGATGGTGGTGGGGGAAGGATCACTCGGCTGCGCCTCGCCCTTCGGGTCGTTGCCTGCGGCAACGCTTTCTCGCTACGCTCGAATCGAACCTTGGTCGAAGCTTCTCATCCTTCCCGCATGGGCAGAATATGAGGAAAACAGGTTCTATATATGAGTGTGCCAGTCAGAAGTGATGGTGGTGGGGGAAGGATTCGAACCTTCGAAGTCGATGACGGCAGATTTACAGTCTGCTCCCTTTGGCCGCTCGGGAACCCCACCACGGGGTAATGCTTTTACTGGCCTGCTTCCTTGGGGGAAGCGGGGCGCATCATATCAAATGACGCGCCCCTGTAAAGACTTCCTTTGCGAAAATGAATCGTTTGCCTGAATTTTATCCGGAA
Source organism: Silvania sp. (assembly GCF_051656365.1). Lineage (NCBI taxonomy): Bacteria > Pseudomonadati > Pseudomonadota > Gammaproteobacteria > Enterobacterales > Enterobacteriaceae > Silvania > Silvania sp. Next base: position 8,377 of record NZ_JBOGBT010000024.1, read on the forward strand.
AGATGTAAAGCTAATCAATTCATTGCGTGAAGGATTAAAGAATAATCGTTCTGTTACCGTAGACGAAGACGCGCTGCGCAAGGACCTGATACAGCGCACGGCTAAGGACGTTTTTCTCGACGTCGCGCCCGGCACGCATCATGTCTTCCGCTGTGTAGGTATGATCGACATGAATCACGTCCTGCATGATGATCGGGCCTTCATCCAGATTGTCATTCACGTAGTGCGCCGTTGCACCGATGATCTTCACGCCGCGCTCGTACGCCTGGTGATAAGGGCGTGCACCGATAAACGCCGGTAAGAACGAGTGGTGAATATTGATGATTTTATTCGGGAAGCGGGAGACGAATGTCGGCGTGAGAACGCGCATGTATTTTGCCAGTACCACATAATCCGGGTTATGAGCTTCGATAGCCTGCGCCATCAACGTGTCGTGCTCTTCGCGGGTATGACCTTCGTGGCTGACCAGCTCAAATGGAATATCGAAACGTTCAACCAGCGTGCGCAGGGTATCGTGATTACCAATAACGGCGGCAATGTCCACATCCAGACCGCCATAGTTGGCTTTCATCAGCAGATCGCCAAGGCAGTGCGCCTCTTTGGTGACCAGAATCACCACCCGACGACGACCGGCTGGTGTCAGCTCACGCACAGAACCTTCCGGCAGCGCGCCGTCCAGGTCGGCCAGCAGCGTCGCATCGTTGAAAATGCCTTCCAGCTCGGTGCGCATAAAGAAGCGGCCGGTGCGGTGATCAACAAACTCGTTGTTCTGCACAATGTTCAGTTCATGCTTGTAGCAAATATTGGTAATACGGGCGATAAGCCCTTTCTGATCGGGACAAATGGTGCGCAGCACTTTGCGTTGTGTTGATTGCATTGCCGGGAAATCCTGTTAGGTGTTTGCTGGAACGGTGTTTGTCAGGCGCTATTGCCCGCAACACTTTTTAAATTTTTTACCTGAACCGCAGGGGCAGGGGTCATTACGACCAAACTGCGGACGAGTACCGTCAATATAGTACCACTGTCCGCCCTCCTTTAAGAAACGGGAGCGCTCGATTATCGCACCGGCTTTGCCTTGTTCCATAAAGCGCGCGACAAAGCTGACGAACCCTTCGTTCTCATCGCGTCCTGGTGCCGTTTCATATTGGGTCAATCCTGCCCAGGTCGTATTGACGAAACCGGCTTCAATTTCCTGACGAAAATCAGCGGCGTGGCACGACGGATGCCAGGTCTTAATAAGGTAGTCTGCGTCACGCGTCACAAAAGCAGCATATCGGGAGCGCATAAGGGATGACGGGTCCGGCACTACCTGCTCGCCAGTAAGATATCGCTGACAACATAGGCTATACTCGAGTGCGCTACCGCAGGGACAGAGTTGAGACACGATACTCTCTTTCCTGAAACGTAAAATGAATGATGGGGTAGCACCATGTTAACTGAGCGGTTGCAATGACGCTATGCCAGGAATCCAGGGGACGTTAAAAAGGGCTAATGAGAAAGGTTAAAATTGGACTGGCATTGGGCTCAGGTGCAGCCCGGGGCTGGTCGCACATCGGTGTTATTAACGCCTTACAACGTCTTGGTATCGAAATTGATATTGTCGCAGGGTGTTCAATCGGGTCGCTGGTCGGCGCTGCCTATTCCTGCGGCAAACTTCCCGAGCTGGAAACCTGGGTGCGATCCTTCAGCTACTGGGATGTTCTGCGCTTGATGGACTTCTCCTGGCAACGCGGCGGGCTGTTGCGCGGTGAGCGCGTCTTTAACCGCTTCCGCCAGGTGATGCCCCTGTCCGAATTTTCCAGCTGCCAGATGCCCTTTGGCGCCGTTGCCACTAACCTCAGTACCGGCCGCGAACTTTGGTTCACCGAAGGCGATCTCCATCTTGCCGTTCGCGCTTCATGCAGCATGCCAGGCTTAATGGCCCCGGTTCCCCATAACGGCTACTGGCTGGTCGACGGCGGCGTCGTCAATCCTATTCCCGTCTCGCTTACCCGTGCAATGGGCGCCGATATCGTAATTGCTGTCGATTTGCAGCATGACGCCCATCTGATGCAGCACGATCTCATGCCAGTAAATACCCATTCAGAAGATGCCGGGCTTGATGAACTCGCCTGGCATGAACGCCTGCGCGAGCGGATCAGCCGGGCCACGGCGCGCAAGCTGGTCGCTGCGCCGACCGCCCTGGAAATCATGACCACCTCGATTCAGGTTCTGGAAAACCGCCTGAAGCGTAATCGGATGGCGGGTGACCCGCCGGATATTTTGATCCAACCTTTTTGTCCGCAAATTTCAACGCTTGATTTCCACCGTGCAGAAGCGGCTATTTCCGCAGGCGCGCAGGCTGTCGAAAAGAAAATGGATGAATTGTTACCTTTGGTGCGGGCTACTGCCTGAGCACCGTTTTTGAAGACTTCAGCAAAATCTGACAGGCGCTAGTACCGATAGCATGCCACTATTTATTTACTGTCAGCCCCGGGAGAGACCATGACGCAGCCATTAGCCGGAAAACAAATTTTGATTGTCGAAGACGAGCCTGTTTTCCGCTCGCTACTGGATTCATGGCTGTCATCGTTGGGGGCAACAACTTCGCTGGCCAATGATGGCCTCGAGGCGCTGGAGAAACTCGCCAGAATCACCCCTGATCTGATGATCTGCGACATTGCGATGCCGCGCATGAATGGTCTGAAACTGGTGGAGCATTTGCGCAATGCCGGCGATCAGATCCCGATTCTGATTATCTCCGCCACCGAAAATATGGCCGATATCGCCAAAGCGCTGCGCCTGGGGGTGCAGGATGTTCTGCTTAAGCCGGTGAAAGATCTTAATCGCCTGCGTGAAACCGTGCTGGCTTGCCTGTATCCCAATATGTTCAACTCGCGCGTTGAGGAAGAGGAGCGTCTCTTCCAGGACTGGGATGCGTTAGTCAATAATCCCTCTGCTGCGGCAAAGCTGCTGCAGGAGTTGCAGCCGCCGGTTCAGCAGACCCTCTCCGATTGCCGGATTAATTACCGCCAACTGGTGGCGGCAGATCAGTCCGGTCTGGTGCTGGATATCGCGCCGTTATCCGATCATGATTTGGCCTTTTATTGTCTGGATGTCACCCGCGCGGGCGATAATGGCGTCCTGGCGGCGTTATTACTGCGCGCGCTGTTTAATGGCTTACTCCAGGAGCAACTTTCTCACCAGGGTCAGCGTCTGCCGGAGTTAGGCAGTTTACTTAAACAGGTTAATCAGTTACTGCGCCAGGCAAATTTACCGGGTCAATTTCCCCTCTTGGTGGGTTATTACCACAGCGGTTTAAAAAACCTGGTGCTGGTGTCGGCCGGACTCAATGCCACCCTTAATACCGGCGAACATCATATACAGGTGAGTAACGGCGTTCCGTTAGGGACGTTGGGTAATACTTATCTCAATCAAATAAGCCACCGCTGCCCCTCCTGGCAATGCCAAATTTGGGGGGCAGGCGGGCGGCTGCGCTTAATGTTGTCCACGGAATAATCAGTTGGAATTTAAACGGTAGATAGCTTTACCGTCGTTTCGAAGGCAGTGCTACTATCACTGCCAGTTTCAGTCGTATTTATCCTAATTAAACGGTAGCGCGTCCTTTTCAGACCCGGACTTCATCCTGAGACTGATATACTAAACGCGTTATTAATGCAGACTAAAGTTCAAAACGTGAACAGTTCAGGAGAGTTTCAATGGCTGCCCTAAATTCGAAAGTGACAAAGGCCGTTATCCCGGTAGCAGGATTAGGAACCAGGATGTTGCCCGCAACCAAGGCAATTCCGAAAGAGATGCTGCCGCTCGTTGATAAGCCATTAATCCAGTATGTCGTCAACGAATGTATTGCCGCTGGCATTACGGAAATTGTGCTGGTAACGCATTCATCCAAAAACTCTATCGAAAACCATTTCGATACCAGTTTCGAACTGGAAGCGATGCTGGAAAAACGCGTTAAGCGTCAACTTCTGCAGGAAGTGCAATCTATTTGCCCACCGCACGTGACTATTATGCAGGTTCGCCAGGGTCTGGCAAAAGGCCTGGGTCACGCCGTGCTGTGCGCGCATCCGGTTGTGGGTAATGAACCTGTCGCGGTTATTTTACCTGACGTTATTCTCGACGAATTTGAATCAGATTTGTCCCAGGATAACCTGGCCGATATGATTAAACGCTTCGATGACACCGGCAGCAGCCAGATTATGGTTGAACCGGTAGAAGACGTTACCGCCTACGGCGTAGTCGATTGCAAAGGCGTTGGCATGAACCCGGGTGACAGCGTGCCAATGGTTGGCGTGGTCGAGAAGCCTAAAGCCGACGTAGCCCCGTCTAATCTGGCCGTGGTAGGCCGCTATGTCCTGAGCGCAGAGATTTGGCCGCTGCTGGCAAAAACCCCTCCAGGCGCTGGCGATGAAATCCAGCTGACTGATGCTATCGACATGCTGATCGAAAAAGAGACCGTTGAAGCCTACCACATGAAAGGTAAGAGCCACGACTGCGGTAATAAACTCGGTTACATGCAGGCATTCGTTGAATATGGTGTTCGCCACCAGACGCTGGGTGAAGAATTTAAAGTGTGGCTGAAAGAGACGCTGGACATTAAAAACTAAGCCTCTGTTCAGGCGTTAAACGAAACCGGTGAAGCCTTGCGACGCCGGTTTTTTTATGGTTGTGGAACACCATGCGCTCAAGGGTAAAGGCAGATACAGGGTGGGAGGAGAGGTAATATGACAGTATGTAACGGAATGTCACACTGTATAAAATGCAGGCATAAAAAATCCCGCATTAAGCGGGATTTTTCAGTAAATATTCTGGTTTATTCCTGGATCAGGAAATCGTCCAGTTGTTTACCTTGCTCGTCCATCGCTTTTTTGATAACAGCGGGGGTACGGCCCTGGCCGGTCCAGGTTTTAGATTCGCCGTTCTCGTCGATGTAGCTATATTTAGCCGGACGTGCAGCGCGTTTAGCTTTAGCACCGGTTTTAGCGGCAGCCATGCTGTTCAGCAATTCGTTAGGATCAATACCATCAGCGATCAGCATTTCACGATATTGCTGCAGTTTACGCGTACGCTCTTCAACTTCAGCAGCAGCGGCGTTTTCTTCTTCACGGCGCTCATTAACGACAACTTCTAATTTTTCCAGCATTTCTTCAAGCGTTTCGAGAGTACATTCTCTTGCCTGTGCACGAAGAGTACGGATGTTGTTCAGAATTTTAAGTGCTTCGCTCATTGTAGTAATCTCAAACTTATATTGTGGGGTTTGTTGAGGTAATAATAGAGGCTTAAATTGATATGTGCAATAGGTCAGAATGTAAGGAATTCAAAAATTCCTTAATATCGGGGGCTATTATTAATATCACTAACTTAAATTCAGCCGCGTTAAAGCCCATTTTGTTATCAAAAGATGCGCTGTTAACCGGTCGGTGAACTCTTTTTTTCGGACAATTTTCTTCAGAAATATAGTTGCCCAGGATAAATATCAACCTTTTGTATTAGGTCGCTTAACAAGGTTGCCCGTCGAAATTGTTAATTATTATTGAATGAATCCCGGCGTTGCTACTGCAATAAAAAAACATATTTTTCCGCAACTTACCGCGTCTATAACCTCATGGCGTTTCACTTTTCGGTTACCATTCATCATCGCCAACGGTATATCCAGGCGACAACCTAACCGTACCGGAACCGCCATACGCCGCGCGCTAGCGCAGATGACCAGACAAAATATGGTACAATGGCGCATCGGGAATAATACACATTGATTAGGGTTTTACGGCCAATGGCACAACTTTATTTCTACTATTCAGCAATGAACGCCGGTAAGTCGACCGCACTACTGCAATCGTCCTACAATTACCAGGAAAGGGGGATGCGTACCGTGGTGTACACCGCTGAAATTGACGACCGTTTCGGGGCCGGGAAGGTGAGTTCCCGAATTGGCCTCTCGTCGCCGGCAAAACTCTTTAATCCGCAGACTAACCTGCTGGACGAAATTCGCGCCGACGTGGCCGCTGGAGAAGTGCATTGCGTGCTGGTGGATGAATGCCAGTTTTTGACGCGCGAGCAGGTACATGAGCTTTCCGACGTGGTCGATGAACTCGATATCCCCGTGCTCTGCTATGGCCTGCGTACCGATTTTCGCGGCGAGCTATTTATTGGCAGCCAGTATTTACTGGCCTGGTCGGACAAACTGGTGGAATTAAAAACTATCTGTTTCTGCGGGCGTAAGGCAAGCATGGTACTGCGCCTCGATCATGCCGGTAAACCTTATGCAGAAGGCGAGCAGGTGGTGATTGGCGGCAATGAACGCTATATATCGGTCTGTCGTAAGCATTATAAAGAGGCGCTGGTGGTGGGCTCTCTGACCACCATTCAGGAAGCGTATCGTCGCTAGCGGCTTTATTCCTGCTACTGCGCAGCAGACATAATACAACCCGCCTCTCGGTGCTGAGGAATCCCCAGTAATGGGCGAGTACAAAAGAGAGGCACAGCGTTTAGTGAACGACTGAATGCGCTAACACACCCAATGAGATCATCTCTGGCCTGCGCCACCCTTCAGCATGATACCCCACTGATATTTTCAAATATTATTTCTCTTTCTTCGGCGCTTAACCTGCTAAGTGATTGCTGAGGACAAACCAGAATATCCCCTGCCTGCCTGGCGCGTGCTGAATATGCTTAATGCGAGGGGGGCATTTATCTTCATAAAAAAGGGCCTAAAAAACGAAAACACCCTTTCCAGGATGAGGAAGGTGAACGTTTTGGTCTTAGGGACCGTCACTGCAGAATGGAAGGAGGGATAAGTAGCTGAGTGTGCTGACGACGGGGGCTATCACTTCTGACAATAACGGAGAATGTCTTGCGACATTCTCCGTTAATTTTTACGCGAACGGTACTGAGTACCATCTTTACCCACCTTGCCAGCACCCACAGAAAGAGGGTGCTGGCTTATTAGCGCTGATGTTGTGAGGATCTCTCAGCGCCGGAGTGGGTTTTATATTTGCTGTTAATTAAGCGCTTTTCTTCGCTTTCTTATCAGCCTTAACGAGGGTATCTACAGCGGCAGGCGTGGTGACGCCTTCGCTGAATTCACGGCCGTAGTAAGTATCCAGCAGGATCTGTTTCAGTTCGGCAATCAGTGGGTAGCGCGGGTTCGCACCAGTACACTGGTCATCGAAAGCATCTTCAGACAGCTTGTCAACGTGCGCCAGGAAGTCAGCTTCCTGAACACCGGCTTCGCGGATAGATTTTGGAATACCCAGTTCAGCTTTAATGCTGTCCAGCCATGCCAGCAGTTTTTCAATCTTCGCAGCAGTGCGGTCACCAGGAGCGCTCAGGCCCAGGTGGTCAGCGATTTCTGCATAACGACGACGTGCCTGCGGGCGGTCGTACTGGCTGAATGCGGTCTGCTTGGTCGGGTTGTCGTTGGCGTTATAACGGATAACGTTGCTGATCAACAGGGCGTTCGCCAGACCGTGAGGAATATGGAACTGAGAGCCCAGTTTGTGCGCCATTGAGTGACACACACCGAGGAAGGCGTTAGCAAACGCGATACCTGCGATGGTGGCGGCACTGTGTACGCGCTCACGGGCAACCGGGTTTTTAGAGCCTTCGTTGTAAGACGCTGGCAGGTTTTCCTTCAGCAGTTTCAGTGCCTGCAGAGCCTGACCGTCAGAGAATTCAGATGCCAGTACAGAAACGTAAGCTTCCAGGGCGTGCGTTACTGCATCCAGACCACCGAACGCACACAGAGACTTCGGCATCTCCATGACGAGGTTGGCGTCAACGATAGCGACGTCTGGAGTCAGTGCGTAGTCAGCCAGTGGATATTTCTGGCCTGTTGCATCGTCGGTCACAACGGCAAACGGAGTCACTTCAGAACCGGTACCGGAAGTGGTGGTGACGGCGATCATTTTCGCTTTCACGCCCATTTTCGGGAATTTATAGATACGCTTACGGATGTCCATAAAGCGCAGCGCCAGCTCTTCGAAGTGCGTTTCAGGGTGCTCGTACATAACCCACATGATTTTGGCTGCATCCATTGGGGAGCCGCCGCCCAGCGCGATGATTACGTCTGGTTTGAAGGATTTGGCCAGTTCTGCACCTTTGCGAACAATGGTCAGAGTCGGGTCAGCTTCAACTTCGAAGAACACTTCGGTTTCCACGCCACCTGCTTTCAGAACAGAGGTGATCTGGTCTGCGTAGCCGTTGTTGAACAGGAAACGGTCGGTCACGATCAGCGCACGTTTGTGGCCATCGGTAATCACTTCATCCAGCGCGATTGGCAGGGAGCCACGGCGGAAGTAGATAGATTTCGGAAGTTTGTGCCACAACATGTTTTCAGCTCGCTTAGCAACGGTTTTCTTGTTGATCAGGTGCTTAGGACCAACGTTCTCAGAGATGGAGTTACCACCCCATGAACCACAACCCAGAGTCAGGGAAGGCGCGAGTTTAAAGTTATACAGGTCACCGATACCACCCTGGGACGCCGGGGTGTTGATCAGGATACGGGCCGTTTTCATCATCTGACCGAAGTGGGCCACACGTTCCGGCTGGTTGTCCTGGTCGGTGTACAGGCAAGAGGTATGACCGATACCGCCCATGGCAACCAGTTTCTCTGCTTTGATAACCGCGTCGTCAAAATCTTTCGCACGGTACATCGCAAGCGTAGGAGACAGTTTTTCGTGAGCAAACGGCTCGCTTTCGTCAACGACTTTCACTTCACCAATCAGGATCTTAGTGGTCGCTGGAACGGTAAAGCCTGCCAGTTCGGCGATTTTGTATGCTGGCTGACCGACGATGGCGGCATTCAGTGCGCCATTTTTCAGGATGATGTCCTGAACCGCTTTCAGCTCTTTACCTTGCAGCATGTAGCCGCCGTGGCTGGCGAAACGTTCGCGAACCGCGTCGTAGACAGAATCAACAACAACAACGGACTGCTCGGAAGCACAAATGACGCCGTTGTCGAAGGTTTTAGACATCAGAACAGAGGCAACGGCGCGTTTGATATCGGCGGTTTCGTCGATAACAACCGGGGTGTTACCTGCACCCACACCGATAGCCGGTTTACCGGAGCTATACGCTGCTTTAACCATGCCTGGACCGCCGGTCGCGAGGATCAGGTTAATGTCAGGGTGGTGCATCAGTGCGTTAGACAGTTCCACGGAAGGTTGATCGATCCAGCCGATCAGATCTTTCGGCGCGCCAGCGGCGATAGCTGCCTGCAGAACGATATCTGCTGCTTTGTTGGTCGCATCTTTAGCACGTGGATGTGGAGAGAAAATGATTGCGTTGCGGGTCTTCAGGCTAATCAGTGATTTGAAGATCGCAGTAGACGTTGGGTTGGTGGTCGGTACGATACCGCAGATGATGCCGATAGGCTCTGCAATAGTGATAGTACCAAAAGTGTCATCTTCAGACAGGACACCACATGTCTTCTCATCTTTATAGGCGTTGTAGATATACTCAGAAGCAAAGTGGTTTTTGATCACTTTATCTTCTACGATACCCATACCGGATTCGGCAACGGCCATTTTAGCGAGAGGGATACGAGCATCTGCAGCGGCCAGAGCGGCGGCGCGGAAGATTTTATCAACCTGTTCTTGGGTGAAATTGGCATATTCACGCTGGGCTTTTTTTACGCGCTCTACAAGTGCGTTAAGTTCAGCGACATTAGTAACAGCCATAATGCTCTCCTGGATAATGTTAAACTCTTTTAGTAAATCAGCTGCACGATACGGAAACAGTATAGACAGCGCTATTGCCACTTGCGTAACTTACATCAAAACAAGGCGTTAACGTAAAATCGTCCCCCTGATTTACTAAAAGAGCCTCCCATCAGAATCCTGCCTTCAGAAACTGAATCTCCGTGGTGGCGTAATCAAGATTACTCACTTCTGAGTATGGAAAACATGATCTGCATCAATTTATCCATAAGCTGATACCTTTCAGCAGGGGTATTTTGGCTTGTCATATCAAATGTTAAATAATTGCAAAATCAATTGAACCACAACAAACCATTATGTACACAAATATTTTACAGCAATGAGGCCTATGATTTAGCAATATTGTGGTGAAGTATGCCGTCAAAAAGCGTATCTTCTGCGCGGTTATTGGGGTGCTTCTTTTTACATTCAGTCTCGCTTATCGCCGGAGCTAACAGTGAGTTCTTCGCTCTTTGATTTTCCAACCTATTTCAAGTTTTTTATTGGTCTGTTTGCCCTGGTCAACCCAGTGGGCATTATCCCCGTCTTCATCAGTATGACCAGCTATCAGACGGCCCTCGCCAGAAATAAAACTAACCTGACGGCAAACCTGTCGGTAGCGATCATCCTCCTGACGTCGCTCTATCTTGGCGATTCCATATTGCAGATTTTTGGCATCTCGATTGATTCGTTCAGAATTGCAGGTGGGATCCTGGTGGTGACCATCGCAATGTCGATGATCAGCGGCAAGCTGGGTGAAGATAAACAGAACAAACAAGAAAAATCAGAAACCGCCGTTCGTGAAAGCATCGGCGTAGTGCCGTTGGCGTTACCGCTGATGGCCGGGCCAGGGGCAATCAGTTCCACCATCGTCTGGGGAACGCGTTACCACAGTATAATGCACCTGATCGGCTTCTCGGTGGCGATTGCGCTGTTTGCATTCTGCTGTTGGGGCGTATTCCGTATTGCCCCCTGGCTTGTCCGCCTGCTGGGGCAGACCGGCATTAACGTTATTACCCGTATCATGGGTCTACTGCTGATGGCGCTGGGCATTGAATTTATTGTGACCGGGCTCAAATCAATATTTCCGGGTTTATTAGCCTAATCCTTTCATATGAAAAAACGGAGCCTCTGGCTCCGTTTCTTTTGTCATTATCAGCAAATCATATAATGAAAGTTGAAAATCGCTTCAACCATAATAAATTTTACTAATAATTTTGTTTTCTTAACTTTCAATAGCTTGCCTTGTACTGACGTAACGCGCTGTACACATTCCGTGCAGCGAGACTGTTATTTTAATCACACGATACTCTGGGGCTTGCTGAGAGATTAATGAAATGATATTAGTTAATTGATGAATCATATAGACGAATGTGCTAAATAATAGACAGTTGTTAATTTTTTGTACACACAGCCTGTCACCAGCAGAACCGCACAGTCTTCGGCGCAAAAAATTTCACCATCTCATTGAATACTGGCGATTTTGTCCGTATTTAATGCGCGGCAGGGTAGCCCACAGCGTCACGTTCTCTTCCGTAAAAGAGAATTAGTTAACAAATTTGCAAAATGTATTGGCACCGGGGAAAGTCATTTGATACTTTCCGGCCGTATAATTTCTGCAGAAATTATGAAGATGAGAACTTTTTGCATTTGAGGTTCTGGTCTTAATAGAACATACGCGCCTCGACAGGGGAGGCGCGTCACGAATCGACGTAAGACGGCCAGACGAGCCGTTGGTAAAAATAAAGTCGGTGATAGCAAGAAGTAAAAAAAACGCCTGACGGCTGCATAAACTCCTACGTTGTCAGGAAACCCCAAAGGGGAATTAAACAGACTGGTAAATAACCAGTAATTATAAAGAGTGGAGTATCAACACAATGTCCATCATCACAAAAAAAAGTTTGGTAGCAGCGGGAATCTTAACTGCGCTCATCGCAGGTAACGTTGCAATGGCTGCAGACGTTCCTGCTGGCGTTCAGCTGGCTGAGAAGCAAACGCTGGTACGTAACAACGGTGCGGAAGTGCAGTCCCTCGATCCGCACAAAATTGAAGGCGTACCGGAATCCAACATCAACCGCGATCTGTTCGAAGGTCTGCTGGTATCTGACGTCGACGGCCACCCGGTTGCTGGCGTTGCCGAAAAATGGGAAAACAAAGACGGCAAAGTCTGGACTTTCCACCTGCGCAAAGACGCAAAATGGTCTGACGGCTCCCCGGTTACCGCACACGATTTCGTATATAGCTGGCAGCGCCTGGCCGATCCAAATACGGCCTCTCCCTATGCGAGCTATCTGCAGTACGGTCATATTGCCAATATCGATGACATCATCACGGGCAAAAAGCCGATTACTGATCTCGGCGTAAAAGCGATTGATGACAATACATTCGAAGTTACCCTGAGCGAACCTGTTCCGTATTTCTACAAACTGCTGGTTCACCCGTCCGTCTCCCCGGTTCCAAAAGCGGTGATTGAGAAATTTGGCGAGAAGTGGACTCAGCCTGCCAACATCGTTACCAACGGCGCGTACAAGCTCAAATCCTGGGTTGTTAACGAACGTATCGACCTGGAGCGTAATACCAACTACTGGGATAACGCGAAAACCGTTATCAACCAGGTAACCTACCTGCCAATTTCTTCTGAAGTGACTGACGTTAACCGCTATCGTAGCGGTGAGATCGACATGACCTATAACAACATGCCGATCGAACTGTTCCAGAAGCTGAAAAAAGAGATCCCGACGGAAGTGCATGTTGACCCGTACCTGTGTACTTACTACTACGAAATCAACAACCAGAAAGCGCCATTTAATGATGTTCGCGTGCGTACCGCCCTGAAGCTGGCGCTGGACCGCGATATCATCGTCAACAAAGTGAAAAACCAGGGCGATCTGCCAGCATACAGCTACACCCCGCCATACACCGATGGTGCAAAACTGACCCAGCCAGAGTGGTTCGGCTGGTCGCAGGAAAAACGTAACGAAGAAGCGAAGAAACTGCTGGCCGAAGCCGGTTATACCGCTGAGAAGCCGTTGACCTTTAACCTGCTGTACAACACCTCCGATCTGCATAAAAAACTGGCTATCGCGGTCTCTTCTATCTGGAAGAAAAACCTGGGTGCCAACGTGAAGCTGGAAAACCAGGAGTGGAAAACCTTCCTGGACAGCCGTCATCAGGGCACCTTTGACGTGGCGCGTGCTGGCTGGTGTGCGGACTATAACGAACCAACCTCCTTCCTGAACACCATGCTGAGCGACAGCTCTAACAACACCGCGCATTATAAAAGCCCGGCGTTCGATAAGCTGATCGGCGATACCCTGAAAGCCGCGGACGAAGCGCAGCGTGCCGACCTGTATGCGAAAGCAGAACAGCAGCTCGACAAAGACTCTGCCATCGTGCCGGTTTACTACTACGTGAACGCCCGTCTGGTTAAACCGTGGGTAGGTGGCTACACCGGTAAAGACCCGATGGATAACATCTACGTTAAAAACTTGTATATTATCAAGCATTAATGGCAATGAGTGGGGCAGGCAAAGCTTGCCCCACGGTGTCTACTCAACGTAATACTATATAGGCACACGCCAGAAGGTACGGGCAATGTTGAAATTTATCCTACGTCGCTGTCTTGAAGCGATTCCAACGCTATTTATTCTCATAACGATCTCTTTCTTTATGATGCGTCTCGCGCCGGGAAGTCCATTCACCGGTGAACGAACGCTGCCGCCTGAAGTCATGGCGAATATCGAAGCGAAATATCATTTAAACGATCCTATCTCCACCCAGTATTTTCATTATCTTAAGCAGCTGGCTCATGGTGATTTTGGACCATCATTTAAATATAAAGACTATTCCGTAAACGATTTGGTGGCATCCAGCTTCCCCGTTTCGGCTAAATTAGGCGCTGCGGCCTTTTTACTGGCCCTTATTCTTGGCGTCACAGCGGGCGTTATTGCCGCGCTGAATCAAAATACCAAATGGGATTACACCGTTATGGGGGTGGCAATGACCGGTGTGGTAATACCGAGTTTTGTCGTGGCACCCTTACTGGTCATGATATTTGCTATCACCCTCAAATGGCTGCCCGGTGGGGGCTGGAACGGCGGGGCGCTGCAGTACATGATCCTGCCGATGGTGGCGCTGTCGCTGGCCTATATTGCCAGTATTTCACGTATCACCCGTGGTTCGATGATTGAAGTCCTGAACTCTAACTTCATTCGTACCGCAAGGGCGAAAGGGTTGCCAATGCGTCGAATCATCTTCCGCCACGCGTTAAAGCCCGCCCTGCTGCCTGTGCTCTCGTATTTAGGCCCTGCGTTTGTCGGTATCATTACCGGATCCATGGTTATCGAAACCATCTATGGTCTGCCGGGTATCGGCCAGCTGTTCGTTAACGGTGCGCTGAACCGTGACTACTCTCTGGTACTGAGTCTGACCATTCTCGTTGGTGCGCTGACCATCCTCTTTAACGCGATCGTCGATGTGCTGTATGCCGTTATCGATCCGAAAATTCGCTACTGACACTGGAGCTCGCCATGATGGTAAGTAATAAAAATAGCGAGGCGCTGGAAAACTTCAGTGAAAAACTGGACGTCGAAGGACGCAGTCTCTGGCAGGATGCCCGTCGTCGCTTTATGCACAACCGCGCGGCGGTTGCCAGTCTGATTGTGCTGGTGATCATCGCCCTGTTTGTCACTCTGGCACCCATGCTTTCACAGTTTACCTACTTTGATACCGACTGGGGCATGATGTCTAGTGCGCCGGATTCTGCATCCGGTCACTACTTTGGCACTGACTCCTCAGGGCGTGATCTGCTGGTACGTGTGGCCATTGGGGGGCGTATCTCATTGATGGTCGGAATTGCGGCCGCCTTTGTGGCGGTGATTCTGGGCACCTTATATGGATCGCTCTCCGGCTATCTTGGCGGAAAAGTGGATTCAGTGATGATGCGTATCCTCGAAATCCTCAACTCCTTCCCGTTTATGTTCTTTGTTATCCTGCTGGTGACCTTCTTTGGCCAGAACATCCTGCTGATCTTCGTGGCAATCGGGATGGTCTCCTGGCTGGACATGGCGCGTATCGTGCGCGGCCAGACCCTGAGCCTGAAGCGCAAAGAGTTTATCGAAGCGGCGCAGGTAGGCGGAGTCTCTACAGGTAACATTGTGGTTCGCCATATTGTGCCGAACGTGCTGGGTGTGGTGGTGGTGTATGCCTCCCTGCTGGTGCCGAGCATGATCCTGTTTGAATCCTTCCTGAGCTTCCTCGGCCTCGGTACGCAAGAGCCGCTGAGTAGCTGGGGTGCGCTGCTCAGCGATGGCGCAAACTCAATGGAAGTTTCACCGTGGCTGCTGCTGTTCCCGGCGGGTTTCCTGGTAGTGACCCTGTTTTGTTTCAACTTTATCGGCGATGGCCTGCGTGATGCCCTCGACCCGAAAGACCGTTAAGGAGCGCCGTCATGACAATTATTGAAACGGCATCTGCCCCACAGGCACATCAGCAGGGCAATACGCTGCTGGATGTCAAAGATCTGCGCGTCACCTTCAAAACGCCGGATGGCGATGTGACAGCGGTAAACGATCTGAACTTTAGTCTGCGGGCTGGAGAAACCCTGGGTATCGTGGGTGAATCCGGTTCCGGTAAATCCCAGACTGCGTTCGCACTGATGGGCCTGCTGGCAAAAAACGGTGTAATCGGCGGTTCCGCCAGCTTTAACGGCAAAGAGATCCTTAACCTGCCTGAACGCGAGTTGAATACGCTGCGCGCCGAGCAGATTTCAATGATTTTCCAGGATCCGATGACCTCCCTGAACCCGTACATGCGTGTGGGTGAGCAGCTGATGGAAGTGTTAATGCTGCATAAAGGGATGGGCAAAGCCGAAGCCTTTGAAGAGTCAGTTAAAATGCTGGATGCGGTCAAAATGCCAGAAGCGCGTAAGCGCATGCGCATGTACCCGCACGAGTTTTCCGGCGGGATGCGCCAGCGCGTGATGATCGCGATGGCCCTGATGTGTCGCCCGAAACTGCTGATTGCCGATGAACCGACCACCGCGCTGGACGTCACCGTTCAGGCGCAGATCATGACTCTGCTGAACGAGCTTAAGCGCGAGTTCAATACGGCAATCATCATGATTACCCACGATCTCGGGGTGGTTGCCGGGATCTGCGACAAAGTGCTGGTGATGTACGCTGGCCGTACCATGGAATACGGTAAAGCGCGGGATGTGTTCTACAACCCGGCGCACCCGTACTCCATCGGCCTGCTGAATGCCGTACCGCGTCTTGATGCGGAAGGGGAAGCGCTGCTGACCATTCCAGGCAACCCGCCAAACCTGCTGCGACTGCCGAAAGGCTGCCCGTTCCAGCCGCGCTGTCCGCATGCCATGGAGATCTGCAACAGCGCTCCGCCGCTGCAGGAGTTTGCGCCAGGCCGTCTGCGTGCCTGCTTTAAGCCGTACGAGGAGCTGGTATGACCGCCATTGACGAAAAAAGAAATGTTCTGCTCGAAATCGCCGATCTGAAAGTGCACTTTGACATCAAAGATGGCAAACAGTGGTTCTGGCAGCCGTCGAAAACACTGAAGGCCGTAGACGGCGTAACTCTGCGACTGTACGAAGGGGAAACCCTGGGCGTGGTGGGCGAATCGGGTTGCGGTAAGTCCACGTTCGCGCGCGCGATTATCGGGCTGGTGAAAGCGACGGAGGGCAAAGTGGCCTGGCTGGGCAAAGACCTGCTGGGGATGAAACCAGATGAATGGCGCGCCGTGCGCAGCGACATTCAGATGATTTTCCAGGATCCGCTGGCGTCCCTGAACCCGCGGATGACCATTGGGGAGATCATAGCTGAACCACTGCGCACTTATCATCCTAAAATGTCGCGCGTCGAAGTGCGTGACCGCGTCAAAGCGATGATGATGAAGGTGGGTCTACTGCCTAACCTCGTCAACCGTTACCCGCACGAGTTCTCCGGCGGCCAGTGTCAGCGTATCGGAATTGCCCGCGCGCTGATCCTCGAGCCGAAGCTGATTATCTGTGACGAACCGGTATCGGCGCTGGACGTGTCCATTCAGGCGCAGGTGGTTAACCTGCTGCAAAAACTGCAGCGTGAGATGGGGCTGTCGCTGATCTTTATCGCCCACGACCTGGCGGTAGTGAAGCACATTTCCGATCGTGTGCTGGTGATGTATCTCGGCCACGCCGTTGAGCTGGGTACCTATGACGAGGTGTATCACAATCCGCTGCACCCGTACACCAAAGCGCTGATGTCTGCGGTGCCGGTACCCGATCCGGATCTGGAGAAGAATAAAACCATTCAGCTGCTGGAAGGGGAGCTGCCGTCGCCAATCAATCCGCCATCCGGGTGCGTATTCCGTACGCGCTGCCCGATTGCCGGACCGGAATGCGCAAAAACGCGTCCGGTGCTGGAAGGCAGTTTCCGCCATGCGGTCTCCTGCCTGAAAGTTGACCCGCTCTAAGCGAGTGACGCGCATAAAAAAGGCTGCATTCGCAGCCTTTTTTTATTCGCGCCAGAGTATGTGGCACAACTTATGGTCTTTCTCGCGACACAGCAGTACGCGGGCAAAGATGTCGTTAATCTCGCCGCCGTCCGTCTCAGCAAGACCAATCACCACCTCGGCGAAGAAGTCCGGGTTGAGGTCATAATCGACATGTTCGGCCCAGTCTTCAGACGGATCGAACAGCTCAGCGCCGCCGCGTTCCTCAAACTGAAGGTTGAACAGAATGACGTCTGCCGGGTCGAGATTGTCGACGGCCAGTTCGAGAAAAATATCGTAGGCCTGCTCGAGTGTTTCGTCTTCGGTCAGGCGATTATTCAGATCCATTTCCATGATGACTACCTTTTAACAACGTTGGGCACGTTTTACAGCAACGGACTAAAGAAGTAAAACAGTCGTTCGGCAATTCGGTGCCACAGCGGACGTTTCAACCACAAGCGGGCGTCCAGCAGGCGCGAGCGCGAAATATAATCGTCCTGCACCGCGGCTAAATCAGCGCCAAAACCGGCATCATCAATCACCAGTGTGATCTCAAAATTGAGCCACAGGCTGCGCATATCCAGGTTAACCGTTCCCACCAGGCTCAGCTCACCGTCGACCAGCACGCTCTTGGTGTGCAGCAGGCCGCCTTCAAACTGGTAAATCTTTACCCCGGCAGCCAGCAGTTCGCTGAAGAAGGCCCGACTGGCCCAGCCGACCAGCACCGAATCGTTCTTGCGCGGCAGGATAATACTAACATCGACACCGCGCTGTGCGGCAGTGCAAATAGCGTGCAGCAGATCGTCGCTCGGCACAAAATAAGGCGTGGTCATGATCAGGTATTCGCGGGCGGAGTAGGCCGCCGTCAGCAGCGCCTGATGAATGAGATCTTCCGGGAAGCCGGGGCCGGAAGCAATGGTGTGAATGGTGTGCCCGCTGGCCTGCTCGAACGGCATGATATTGGCATCCGGCGGCGGGGGCAGGATACGTTTGCCGGTTTCGATCTCCCAGTCGCAGGAGTAGACAACGCCCATCGCGGTGGTGACCGGGCCTTCCATGCGGGCCATTAAATCAACCCACTGACCGACGCCCGCGTCCTGCTTAAAGAAGCGTGGGTCGACCATGTTCATACTGCCGGTATAGGCGATATAGTTGTCGATCAGCACCATCTTGCGGTGCTGGCGCAGGTCCATCCGGCGCAGGAACACGCGCAGAAGATTGACTTTTAACGCTTCGACCACTTCGACACCGGCGTTGCGCAGCATCGGTGCCCAGTTGCTGCGAAAGAAGGCGACGCTGCCCGCAGAGTCGAGCATCAACCGGCAGTGAATGCCCCGACGTGCTGCCGCCATCAGTGACTCGGCAACCTGATCGGCCATCCCGCCCGGCTGCCAGATATAAAACACCATCTCGATGTTATGGCGGGCCAGTTGAATATCGCGGATCAGAGCCTGCATTACGTCATCGGAGGTGGTCATCAGCTGGAGTTGATTGCCTTTCACCCCACCAATGCCCTGACGGCGTTCGCAGAGCTGAAATAATGACGCCGCCACGCTGCCGTTTTCTTCTGCAAAAATGTGTTTGCAGGATTTAAGATCGTTGAGCCATTTCGCCGTCGAGGGCCACATGGCGCGCGCGCGTTCCGCCCGTCGTTTACCGAGGTGGAGCTCGCCAAAGGATAAATACGCAATAATACCGACCAGCGGCAGAATAAAAATCACTAACAGCCAGGCCATGGCAGAGGGAACCGCCCGACGCTTCATCAGGATACGTAATGTCACCCCCGCGATCAGCAGCCAGTATCCCAGAATGACCAGCCAACTCACCACGGTGTAGAAGGTTGTCATAGTAAAAAATCCTTTTGAAAGCGTATTGTTAAGAGTGTACGCGTCAGGATTGTTCTGGCAAATAAAAACGGTAGATAAAAGCGCTGGTTTGCCGCAGGCAAGGGACTATAATGAGCGCTCCGTTTTGGGAAGAGTTGTAAACATGAAGCGCAGTAGAACAGAAGTAGGGCGCTGGCGCATGTTACGACAGGTTGGTCGTCGTAAAGCGCGTTGGCTGGAGGCTCAATCCCGCCGTAATATGCGTATCCACGCTATCAGAAAATGCAGTTTGAACCGTCATCGCAATGCGTTGCTGTTCGCCGTTCACGATCTTTGAATGGCTTAAGGGCACCCTCAGAGGTGCCCGTTGTTTTTTTGTCGCCCGTATTTCGAAAAGGAGGATGAAATGTTTGCGGATTTGGGTGTACTCAATTTTTGGACCTATGTGGTCGGCGCGATTTTTATTGTGCTGGTACCGGGCCCCAATACCTTATTCGTGTTAAAAACCGGCATTGGGCACGGGGTTAAAAAGGGCTATCTGGCCGCGAGTGGTGTGTTTATCGGCGATGCGGTACTGATGTTCCTGGCGTGGGCAGGGGTCGCGGCGCTGATTCAGACCACGCCGGTGCTGTTTAATATTGTCCGCTATCTCGGCGCGTTCTATCTGTTATGGCTGGGTGGCAAGATGCTCTGGTCGGTGGCGAGACATAGCCAGCAGGGCGAAAGTGGTGGCATGGAGCCGGCAAAAACGATCATGAAACGCTCGTTAGTGCTGAGCATGACCAACCCGAAAGCGATCCTGTTTTATGTGTCGTTCTTTGTGCAGTTTATTGACGTTAATGCCCAGAATACCGGCGTGGCGTTTATGATCCTCGCGGTCACCCTGGAAATCATTAGCTTTATCTACATGAGCTTCCTGATTTTCTCCGGCGCGTTTGTCACCCGCTACCTGAAAACCAAAAAGAAACTGGCGAAGCTGGGGAATGGACTGATAGGGCTGCTGTTTGTGGGCTTTGCGGCAAGGCTGGCGTCGCTGCAATAAACGGCAATATTAAGAAAGGCTCCTGATAAGGAGCCCTTTTTTATCCTAGAAAACTTTCTTATATGGCTTTACCATGACGTTCTCATACACGCCAGCTGCCACGTACGGGTCATCCTGCGCCCAGGCTTGTGCTGTTTCCAGCGATTCGAACTCCGCAATCACCGTGGACCCTGTAAAACCAGCCGCACCGGGATCGTTGCTATCTACAGCAGGCATTGGACCTGCGGTCAGTAATCTGCCTTCATCATGCAGCAGCTGCAAACGCGCCAGATGGGCAGGGCGCACAGAAAGACGTTTTTCCAGGGAATCAGCAACGTCAGTAGCGTAAATTACGTAAAGCACGGCGGAGCTCCTTAAGCGATAAAAGTGCGAATTACGTTATGTGAAAGTGTCGATGACTGCAATGTAAAGATAAACACATTGTTAAGACCCTGTTCATTGCATGCCTTTTTTCACCGGCTGAACGTTTAATTCGGACGAAATTTAACAGCCTTATTGAATATGATTGCTATTTGCATTTAAAATCAGGCCCTGGCTTTTCAACTGAAATGATTATGACTTCAATGACTATTGATCTACCTCGCCGCTTCCCCTGGCCGACGCTGCTTTCCATTGTGGTTCACGGCGCTGTCGTTGCAGGTCTGCTTTATACCTCGGTAAGTCAAGTTATTGAAATGCCTGCTCCTGCGCAGCCGATCTCGGTCACCATGGTCTCCCCGGCCGAACTGGAGCCCGTGCAGGTGGCACCGCCGCCGGAACCGGTTGTTGAACCTGAGCCGGAACCCGAGCCAGAGCCTGTTCCAGAGCCGCCGAAAGAAGCCCCAGTGGTGATCCACAAGCCGGAACCAAAGCCAAAACCGAAGCCGAAACCAAAACCGGTGAAAAAGGTCGAAGAGCGTCCGAAGCGTGAAGAACGTCCGGTAGAGCCACGTGCTACGCAGCCTGCACCTAATACGGCGCCTGCTCGTCCGGTGATGAACACTTCCCCGACCACCGCGAAGCCGGTTGCCACGGCACCGTCTGGCCCTCGTGCGCTGGCCCGTAATCAGCCACAGTACCCGGCGCGTGCGCAGGCATTACGTATCGAAGGGCGCGTGCGCGTGAAGTTTGACGTCACCTCCGACGGCCGCGTGGAGAATGTCGAAGTGCTCTCCGCACAACCGGCAAATATGTTTGAGCGTGAGGTGAAAACGGCCATGCGCAAATGGCGCTATGAGGCCGGGAAGCCGGGCCGCGGACTGATCGTGAATATTGTCTTCCGCCTTAATGGCGGGGCGCAGATGGAATAATGAGAAAAGCCTCCGACAGGAGGCTTTTTTTATGCCTGCGGTAACACGCGTGGTTTGCCGTCGCTATCCACCGCCACGTAAATGAACAGGGCTTCGGTGGCTTTGTAGCGCTGACCGATAGGTTCTGAGGAGACCTTCTTCACCCAGACCTCAATGTTGATCGACACCGAGGTATTGCCGCGCTTGACGCAGCGCGCATAGCAACACACTACATCACCCACCGCAACCGGTCGCAGAAAGGTCATCCCGTCGACTCTCACTGTCACCACGCGGCCCTGGGCAATCTCTTTGGCGAGGATCGCGCCACCCATATCCATCTGCGACATTAACCAGCCGCCAAAAATATCACCGTTTGCATTGGTGTCAGCGGGCATTGCCAGCGTGCGTAATACCAGTTCGCCCTGTGGCGCATCTTGTGTTGTCATTGGTTTGCTCAGCTTATAACGAAGTGGCCCGGGCGAATCCACCCGGGCAAAGGGATCAGTTCTTGTCGTCTTGCGGCATGTGGCGGTAGATGTAGACGCCGCTCAGCAGGGTGAAAATCAGCGTCAGCGCAGTCAGGCCAAACACCTTGAAGTTGACCCAGATATTCTGCGGCAGCCAGAAGGCGATATAGATATTCGCCAGACCGCAGAGAATAAAGAACACCGCCCAGGCGATATTTAAACGCGTCCAGACGGTCTGCGGCAGGGTCAGCTCTTTACCCAGCATGCGCTGAATCAGCGGCTTTTTCATAACCCACTGGCTGAACAGCAGCGCCCCGGCAAACAGGACGTAAATCACGGTGACTTTCCACTTGATGAACTCATCGTTGTGGAAAAAGACGGTCAGTCCGCCAAAAAACGCCACCAGCACAAAGGTGATGAGCGCCATCTTCTCGACTTTACGGTAGCGCACCCAGCTGTAGATCAGCACGATTGCTGTCGCGACGATCAAGGCAGTGGTTGCTGCATAGATGTCATAAAGTTTGTAGAAAGCAAAAAAGACGACCAGGGGTAAAAAATCAAGAAACTGCTTCATTCTTCGATTCCATCATCGGCGATGGCCTGCGCGCATGGCTTAGACCATCAGAAAAATTACTGGCGAATTAAGGTATACAGGCGGAACAAATAGACGAGTAACACTGCGGAGATCAGATTACTCAGCGTATTTGCCACCACCGCGCCGACGTTCGGCGTCAGTACCGCAAGGTTTGGCGCAAACAGCAGCAGTAAGGTTTTTGCCAGCAGCCAGCCCATTACCGCCGGGGCAACCAGACGCATATTAGACCATGCCAGCCGGATGCTGCTACGCATGGCGACAAAAATGCCCATCTTGTCCTGCGCTACCATGACTGGGGCGAAGGCCAGCACAATGGCGAGTAATACGCCCGGTACCACGACCAGCATAATCCCGATCTGGATAAGCATAGTGGTTAAAAAGATGAGGATAAACAGCTTCGGCAGCAGCGGGGCGCTGGCACCAATCGCCCGCAGTGCGCTGATGCGTTGCCCTGCAGAAACCATCTGGATCATCAGCAATACGCCGCCCACCAGGATGGCGTTGCCAATTAACCCGGAGAAGGTTGAGGCAGCAGACGCCCGCAGCAGGATCTGCTGTTGTTCAGGCGTCATGTTTTGCACCATCTCAAACAATCCAACGCTGCTGGCGATGCTATCGCCATCGCTCAGGCTGGCAATTTGCTCCTCACTCGGCGAAAAGGCATGACCAAGTACCACCGTGATAAATGCGCACAATAAGGCGATCAGTAAGAAGGTAACGAACTGATTGCGGAAAAAATTCCCCGTGTCACGGTAGACAGACTTCGCCGTGATAGACATGCACTCTCCTTGAGTATTGCAAGTATTAATTAGCGGGCAATTGTACCCTGGATAACTGCCCGGTGGCAGTATCAAGGCTGGTATGGAAAAGCATATCTTTGTAAAGCCCTCGTAATGCCTTGCGGTAATTTTGCGCAGTTGTTATCGCGCTGCGCTTTGTTTGCCTGAAAAGGCAAAATTGATCCAGACAGTCACTACCATTTTTTGCCAGAGGTTGAAAAAATTAATTTAGATCAATGAATGTTAAATTGTTGAATCTAATGTGATCGCGGTGAGATCACTTAATAATCATTTGTGGGTATATTCCGTCCTTCAATAAAACCATAACGAGGGAATGGATATGAAAAAAGCAGCGCTCGCAGCACTGATTCTGAGCAGTATTTCCGGCGGCGCAATGGCCCATGAAGCAGGGGAATTCTTTTTCCGCCTCGGGTCCGCCACGGTACGCCCCACGGAAGGATCGGACAATGTTCTGGGTTTGGGCGGTTTTAACGTCAGTAACAATACCCAGGCCGGGATGACCTTTACCTGGATGGCCACCGATAACGTTGGCGTTGAACTGCTGGCGGCCACGCCGTTTCGTCACAAGGTCGGTACGGGCCCAACCGGAGATATCGCCACGGTTCACCACCTGCCGCCCACTCTGATGGCCCAGTGGTATTTCGGTGATGCTGGCAGCAAGCTTCGCCCCTATGTTGGCGCCGGGGTCAATTACACCACCTTCTTTGATGAGAAGTTTAACGACACCGGTAAAGCGGCTGGCCTCTCCGACCTGAGTCTGAAAGATTCCTGGGGTGCGGCGGGGCAGGTGGGGCTGGATTATCTGATCAACCGCGACTGGCTGATTAACATGTCGGTCTGGTACATGGATATCGACACCGAGGTGCGCTTCAAAGCTGGAGACCAGCAGCAAAATATCAGCACCCGCCTGGATCCGTGGGTGTTTATGTTCTCGGCGGGGTATCGCTTCTGAAAGGAAGAAGGCCCCGAAGGGCCTTTTTTATTTACGACTCAAAAGCAGGCCGAGGACAATACCTACCGCGCCTGCGGCAATGAGGCCGCTAAGGGGATTATTTTTAACCGCGTCGGTAACATCAGTAACAACGTCACTGGCCTGAGCGGCATATTTGCGCCCGGCACCCTTCAACTGATGTTTTGGAGAATCAACAAATTCGCCAAACTGCTGCTGCGCAGCACCGGCCGCCTCATCCAGTTTGTTCTTCGCTTTTTCACCAGCATATTGTGCATCGTTATCAAAATTAGGGTCTGACATAACGTTCTCCTTTTCTGGTCAATGTAAAGCATAGACTCAATGGGGATATCCTGAAGAAAATGGGATTATTACTAAGACAGGAGCGCGGGACCAGAAGTGGATGAAACAGGCGTGGGAAACCGTTTTGAAAGCGGAAACTGCGAGAAAACTCGATGAGTTCAATTTTTACAGCAAGCCGCCTGGCGACACCAGGCGGCGGGCAGGTTACTGCGGACGGGTTGCCGCTTTCATTTCGCTGACGAACGTTTTCAGCTCGCTCAGCATCTTCTCCGGATGGGCGACATTCTTCTCGATGATCTTGACAATCGCCGAACCGGAAATCGCGCCGGCAGCCCCGGCATCGATCGCGCCCGCGACCTGGGCAGGGGCCGAAATGCCAAAGCCCTGCAGCGGCGGTGCGGCGTTATATTCTGCCAGCTTTTCAACCAGGTGATGCAGCGGCAGTGCGGCCTGGGTCTCGGTACCCGTTACCCCGGCTCGTGACAGCAGGTAAGTATACCCGCGACCGTGAGAGGCAATCTGGCGCAGCAGTTCGTCGTCGGCGTTCGGTGGGCAGATAAAGATCGGCGCAACGTTATGGCGCATCGCCGCCTGGCGGAACGGTGCAGACTCTTCCACCGGGACATCGGCGACCAGCACCGAGTCCACCCCAACGCGCGCGCACTCGGCGTAGAATGCGTCGATCCCGCGGTTGAATACCAGGTTGGCGTACATCAGCAGGCCGATCGGAATGGTCGGGTGCTTCTGGCGAATGGTCGCCAGCATCTCAAAACACTGGGTCGGGGTGACGCCTGCAGCGAAGGCGCGCAGGGTCGCGCTTTGAATAGTCGGGCCGTCGGCCAGCGGATCCGAGAACGGGATACCCAGCTCCAGCGCGTCGGCACCGGCTTGAATCAGGGTATCGATAATTTTCAGCGACTGCTCCGGGGAGGGGTCGCCCAGGGTCACAAAGGGAACAAATGCGCCTTCCTTGCGGGCCTTAAGTTCAGCAAATACGCTATCGTAACGTTCCATCACATTTCCCCTCGTGCTTTCAAAATATCGTGAACGGTGAAGATATCTTTATCACCGCGACCGGAAAGGTTCACCACCAGCAGTTGCTCTTTTTCCGGGTTTTCTTTAATGATTTTCAACGCATGTGCCAGGGCGTGAGACGACTCCAGCGCCGGGATAATCCCTTCTTTACGACACAAGGTTTTAAAGGCTTCCAGCGCTTCGTCATCGGTAATCGAGACATATTCCGCGCGACCAATGCTGTTCAGGTGCGCGTGCTGCGGCCCGACGGACGGGAAATCCAGCCCGGCAGAAATCGAGTAAGATTCTTCAATCTGCCCTTCATCGGTCTGCATCATTGGCGATTTCATGCCGAAGTAGATCCCCACCCGGCCATGCTTCAGCGGTGCGCCATGTTCGCCGGATTCGATACCATGACCGGCAGGCTCAACGCCAATCAGACCCACGCGCTCGTCGTCAATAAAGTCGGCAAACATACCAATGGCGTTGGAACCACCGCCCACGCAGGCGATCACTGCATCTGGCAGGCGTCCTTCTTTTTCGAGGATCTGCGCTTTAGTCTCTTCGCCGATCATGCGCTGGAATTCACGCACAATGGTCGGGAACGGGTGCGGGCCCGCTGCGGTACCCAGCATATAGTGGGCGTTTTCATAGTTGCCAGACCAGTCGCGCAGCGCTTCGTTACAGGCATCTTTCAGCGTTGCAGAGCCGCTGTACACCGGGATCACTTCGGCACCCATCAGACGCATACGGAACACGTTCGGCGACTGACGCTCAACGTCTTTGGCACCCATGTAGATGCGACATTTCAGGCCGAGCAGGGCGCTGGCAAGTGCAGAAGCTACGCCGTGCTGACCGGCACCGGTTTCGGCGATAATTTCCGTTTTGCCCATCCGTTTGGCCAGCAGGGCCTGACCCAGTACCTGGTTGGTTTTGTGCGCGCCACCGTGGAGGAGATCTTCACGCTTCAGATACAGCGTGGTGCGGGTGCCTTCGGTGAGGTTGCGACATTTGGTCAGCGCGGTTGGACGACCGGCGTAGTTTTTCAGCAGGTCGGTAAACTCAGCCTGGAAAAGCGGATCTTTTTGCGCACTGACGAAGGCTTCTTCCAGCTGGCGCAGCGCGGGCATCAGGATCTGCGGCACATACATGCCGCCAAATTCGCCAAAGTACGGATTTAATAATGTGGTCATCTTCTCTTCCTTAATATGCACGCAGCGTTTTAAACACCGAGGCCAGCTTGCTGGCATCTTTAATGCCAGGCTGCGCCTCAACGCCTGAATTGAAATCGAGTCCTGCGCAGCCTGCTTTGGCGGCTTCGACGCAGTTATCCGGGCTTAAACCACCGGCGAGCAGGACATTGTCCAGCTTCTCACCGTTGAGCAGCGACCAGTCAAAACGTTGTCCGCTGCCGCCCTGGCCGTTATCCAGAACATATTTATCCACCTGCTGGAGCGTACGGGACGGCAGAGTGTCGCTGACGCTGAGCGCTTTCCAGATTTGCACCTGCGGGGCCAGGACGGCGCGCAGAGCATCGATATAAGCTTGATCTTCGCTGCCGTGCAGTTGAACGGCGGCAAGTGACAGCGCCTCGGCGCGGGCAGCAACCGCAGCGATTGCCGCGTTGCGGAACACCCCCACATAGCGTAACGGCGCGGCGGCCATCACCTGACGAGCCTGTGGCTCGGTGACGTTGCGCGGGGAGGACTCTACAAAAATAAGTCCACCGTAAATGGCCCCGGCTTCATGTGCCGCGACGGCATCTTCCGGGCGCGTCAGGCCGCACACTTTATTCTCACCCAGCAGCACGCGACGTACCGCAGCACCCAGATCGGCCTGCTCCATCATCGCGGAGCCAATCAGGAAGCCGTTGGCGAAGTGGCTTAGCTCACGAACCTGGGCATAGGTATTAATCCCCGACTCGCTGATCACTGTGACGCCCGCGCCCAGACGCGGCGCCAGCTGGCGGGTGCGATTCAGGTCGATAGAGAGATCGCGCAGGTCACGGTTATTAATACCCACCACCCTGGCCTCTAGCGCGATGGCCCGCTCCAGTTCCTCTTCGTTGCTCACTTCGGTCAGCACGCCCATGTTCAGGCTGTGCGCCACGGCTGCGAGCTGGCGATATTGTCCGTCATCCAACACGGAGAGCATCAGCAGGCAGGCGTCGGCCTGATAAAAGCGCGCCAGCCAGATTTGATACGCGTCGATAATAAAGTCTTTACACAAGATCGGCTGCGGGGCGATCCTGCTAACCACCGGCAGAAAATCGAAACTGCCCTGAAAATACTTCTCATCCGTCAGCACCGAAATCGCCGACGCATGGTGCTTATACACGGCGGCAATCTGCGCCGGGTCGAAATCATCGCGGATCACCCCTTTTGATGGGGAGGCTTTTTTGCACTCCAGGATAAACGCAGTGCGTGCACCCTGCAGGGCATCATAAAAACGGCGGCTGCTCGGCACGACGTCGTTCTGGAAGCTGGCGAGCGGTTGCTGCTGTTTGCGCGCCTCAACCCAGATGGCCTTATCGGCAACGATTTTCGCTAACACGGTCTGCATTTTTTATCCTCTTGCCGCAAGTGCGGTCACCCGGTCGTACGCTGCGCCAGAGCGCAGCACATCCATCACGGTACGCGCGTTTTCCTGTAGATCTTCTTCACCGTGCAGACGCATCAGCATGGCGACGTTGGCGGCCACTGCGGCCTCATGCGCGGGTTCACCTTTACCTTGTAACAGGCGCGTCAGAATGTCACGGTTTTCTTCCGGGGTACCGCCTGCCAGCTCCTGCTGGTGATACGGGGTTAATCCAAAGTCTGCCGCTTCCAGCTGATAACTTTTTATTTCACCGTTGTGCAGCTCGGCCACCAGGGTCGGCGCATGCAGAGACACTTCATCCATGCCACCGCTGTGCACAACCGCAGCGCGCTGATAGCCCAGCACGCGCAGGGTTTCGGCAATCGGCAGTACCAGCTCCGGGCTGTAGACGCCAATCAGCGCCAGCGGCGGGTGAGCCGGATTAATCAGCGGGCCAAGCACGTTAAACAGGGTGCGGGTTTTCAGCTGCTGGCGTACCGGCATCGCATGGCGGAACCCGGTGTGATATTTCGGCGCAAACAGGAAGCAGACGCCCAGATCGTCCAGCGCATCGCGGGATTTCTCGGCATTCATCTCCAGATTGATCCCGAAGGCGGCCAGCAGATCCGATGAGCCGGAACGACTGGACACGCTGCGGTTGCCGTGTTTCGCCACTTTCATGCCACAGGCGGCGGCGACAAAGGCGCTGGCGGTAGAGATGTTGATGCTGTTGCTGCCGTCACCGCCGGTGCCGACGATGTCGGCGAACAGGTAGTCAGGACGCGGGAAGGGGGCGGCGTTTTCCAACAGGGCGGTGGCCGCACCGGCAATCTCCTGCGGTTGTTCACCGCGCACTTTCATGCTCACCAGCGCGGCAGCAAGCTGCTCAGGTTTCAGCTCGCCACGCACCACGGCAGAGAACAGCTGATGGCTCTCCTGCTGGCTCAGGGTCTGCGCCTGGTACAGTTTTTCCAGAATTGGCTGCAGGCTGTTGGTCTGCTCCAGTTTCTGCAGCGCCCAGTTGAGGGTTTGCTCAAGCAGACGCGCGCCTTGCGAGGTCAGAATCGATTCCGGATGAAACTGCAAACCGCACACCCTGTCGGCGTCGTGACGCACGGCCATCACCATTCCGTTGTAGTGGGCATTGATGGTCAGTCCCGCCGGGATATTGCTCCCGACCAGTGAGTGATAGCGTGCCACCGGCAGCGGATTCATCAGCCCAGCAAACATCGCCTGGCCGTCGTGTTCAATGCTGGAGGCTTTGCCGTGGAGGATCTCACCGGCCTGGCCAACATAGCCGCCGTAGGCTTCGACTATGGCCTGGTGACCCAGACAGATGCCAATGATCGGCAGCTTGCCGCGCATGCGGGTGAGGAGTTCCGGCATACAGCCCGCTTCGCTTGGCGCGCCTGGTCCAGGGGAGAGCATCAGCACCGGGTTTTGCATGGTGCCCAGACGCTCAATTAAGGTTTGCGCCGGAACATGGTTACGGTAAATCACCACGTTATGGCCGTTAGCACGCAGCTGATCCGCCAGGTTATAGGTGAATGAGTCGATATTATCGAGCAGCAGAATGTCAGCCATCAGAAAATCTCCTGTGCGTGATGGGCAGTCGCAATGGCGCGCAGTACCGCGCGGGCTTTATTGCGGGTTTCGTCAGCTTCAGACTGCGGAACCGAATCCAGAACGATGCCAGCCCCGGCCTGGACGGTGGCGATCCCCTCTTCAACGTAGGCGGAGCGGATCACGATGCAGGTATCCAGATCGCCGTGCGCCGTGAAGTAGCCGACTGCGCCGCCATAGCTGCCGCGACGACGGCCTTCGGCTTGGGCGATAAGCTGCATGGCGCGCACTTTTGGCGCTCCGCTCAGGGTGCCCATGTTCATGCAGGCGCGGTAAGCGTGCAGCACATCCAGATCGCGACGCAGTTCCCCCACCACGCGGGAGACCAGGTGCATCACGAAGGAGTAGCGGTCCACTTTGGTTAAGTCGGCCACGTAGCGGCTGCCCGGGGTGCAGATGCGCGCCAGATCGTTACGCGCCAGGTCAACCAGCATCAGGTGCTCGGACATCTCTTTCTGGTCGGTGCGCATTTCAAGCTCAATGCGGCTGTCAAGATCGCGATCCAGCGAGCCGTCGGCGTGGCGACCACGTGGGCGGGTGCCGGCAATCGGATAGATTTCAATCTGGCGGCTGGTGGCGTCGTACTTCAGGGAGCTCTCCGGCGAGGCGCCGAACAGCGTAAAATCGTTATCCTGCATAAAGAACATGTACGGGCTGGGATTGCTTTTCTTCAGCACGTCATAGGCTGCCAGCGGGGACGGGCAGGGCAGCGAGAAGCGGCGAGAAGGTACCACCTGGAAAATCTCGCCCGCGCGAATCGCTTTTTGCATCTGGCGGACCACTACGCCAAACTCATCGTCCGTCTGGCTACAGTCGGTGCGCATCTGCTCTACGCGCTGGACCGGCAGCTCTGACGGGGCTTCGTTCATCTGCTCCTGCAACTGCGCGATACGCTGTTCGAGGCGCTGTTTCTCGCCTTGCAGCGGCGTAAACAGGCTGGCCTGAATGCGGGTAGATTTTTTCTGGTGGTCGATCACCAGTAAGGTTTCGGCGAGATAGAAGCAGTAGTCCGGGCAGCGATTTCCCTGCTCCAGTTCAGGCAGCGCTTCAAAACCGGCCACCAGGTCGTAGGCAAACAGCCCGCCAAAGAACATCGCTTCCCGCTCGTTTTCCGGCACGTTGACCAGGTTCTGCAGCAGGCGGAAGGCGTCAAACACCGACAGTGAGCACAAGCGCGCGTCTTCGTCGAGCAGTTGGCTGACCGGTGGGAAGTGCAGAATACGGGCATCCGGACGGGGTTCATTTTCAATGCCTGCCGGCAGGACGCCATCAAGCAATGGAAGCAGCGCCGCACCGTTTTCGGACAGAGCCTGCAGGGTAACGGTGTTGCCAAGCGCAGTGATGCGCAGGGCACTGTCGACCAGCAGCAGACTTTTCAGATCGTCTTTGCTGTCGATATCCGCCGATTCCAGCAGCAGCGTGGCAGGGCGCGCGCCGCAGACCTGATGGAACAGCGCCGTAGGGTTGTGGCGATACGCCGCCTCACGGGTCAGCAATTCGAGGGTAGGTTTGGCTGTTTGCATTATGTTGTTCTCTTTATTCTGTTCAAAAAAAGGCCCGCTCAGTGGCGGGCCAGGTATCTGTATGCTTTACGCAGACGTGCGACACTGCCCGACAATCAGGATGTGCGCCACCAGCTGTGCAGAGTGAATTGTGCGGTCATGGACAGATACCTCGTTGAGTGAACTTGCGTACTAGTTAACTAGTTCGATGGCCTAATGTCAACCCCCCGATTTCAGAATTTCACCACATGCCGCTATTATGGCGGCGCAGATAATGACGATCAGTGACGGGAGCCGCTTTGAGCGACACGAATTACGCAGTGATTTATGATTTACACAGCCACACGCAGGCCTCTGATGGCCTGCTCACACCCGAAGCCCTCGTCCACCGCGCCCATGAGATGCGCGTCGGCACGCTGGCGATCACCGATCACGATACCACCGAGGCGATTGCCCCGGCGCGGGCTGAAATTACCCGTAGCGGTTTGCCGCTTACCCTGATAGCGGGGGTGGAGATTTCGACCGTCTGGGAAAACCACGAAATTCATATCGTCGGGTTGAATATTGATATTGAGAACCCGGCCATGCGCGCATTTCTTGAAAAGCAGAAGGCGCGTCGGACGCTGCGGGCCGAACTTATCGCCGAACGTCTGGACAAAGCCCATATTCCCGGTGCATGGGAAGGGGCCCTGAGTCTGGCAAATGGCGGCGCGGTGACCCGCGCACACTTTGCCCGTTTTCTGGTCGCACAAGGCAAGGCGAATAACATCGCCGACGTGTTTAAAAAGTACCTCGCACGGGGGAAAACCGGATACGTTCCACCCCAGTGGTGTACAATAGAACAAGCTGTTGATGTCATTCATCATTCTGGCGGCAAGGCGGTGCTGGCCCATCCGGCGCGGTATAACCTTTCTGCCAAATGGCTGAAACGTCTGCTGGCGTACTTCGCCGAACAGGGCGGTGACGCGATGGAAGTCGCGCAGTGCCAGCAGGCGCCCAACGAGCGCAGTCAACTGGCTGAGTATGCCCGCCAGTATGGGCTCTTTGCCTCCCAGGGCTCCGATTTCCATCAGCCTTGTCCATGGATCGAGCTGGGACGCAAACTCTGGTTACCCGCAGGTGTAGAGCCGGTGTGGCAACTCTGGGAGCAGCCGACGCCAATTGAAGAGAGGGAAGTATGAGTCAATTTTTCTATATCCATCCTGACAATCCGCAGCCGCGTTTGATCAATCAGGCCGTGGAGATCGTGCGTAAGGGCGGGGTCATTGTCTATCCGACAGATTCTGGCTACGCGCTGGGCTGTAAGATCGAAGATAAAGGCGCGATGGAGCGTATCTGCCGGATCCGTCACATTCCGAACGGGCATAACTTCACCCTGATGTGCCGCGATCTTTCGGAGCTGTCGACATACTCCTACGTGGATAACGTGGCATTTCGCCTGATCAAAAATAATACGCCAGGGAATTACACCTTTATTCTGAAGGGTACCAAAGAGGTACCGCGCCGCCTGCTGCAGGAAAAACGCAAAACCATCGGCATGCGCGTGCCGTCGAACCCGATCGCCCAGGCACTGCTGGAGGTGCTCGGTGAGCCGATGCTGTCGACATCCCTGATGCTGCCGGGCAGCGAATTTACCGAGTCCGATCCGGAAGAGATTAAAGACCGCCTCGAGAAACAGGTGGATTTGATTATTCACGGCGGCTATCTCGGCCAGCAGCCCACCACGGTGATTGATTTAACGGAAGATGCGCCGGTGGTCGTGCGTGAAGGTGTGGGTGACGTTAAACCTTTCTTGTAAAGGTGGAAACGAGGCCATCATTATAGCGGTAATTTCTCCGCTATTATGACCCTATTCGACTCCTGTGAAGGCGCACAAGTAAAATAAAAAAATTGTAAATCAATCTGTTGTAGCACCGCTAAAGCTGTCACGTATGTTGCGTGACAGCTTTAGCGGTGCTTTGTATCATCCCTTTTATGCACATCATTTTCGAGTCTGTAACAGGCTTCACTGTTGACATAACCCTGATGAAATCGCCTAACGATTGTGCACAGTGGTGTCTTACCACCAACGGGCAATAAAACTTCTGTTTTACGAAATCTGGGAAGGAACAGCCGCTGCATGCTGATAGAACAGATGGAAATTTGTAGGATTATGTATCAAATGTAAGCCAGCATGATTGCTGGCTTGTTTTGGGAGCTTATCGGAAGTACAGAACAGATCCGGCGATAACGATTGATAGCAAACCGAGAAGAGAGAAACCGTACTCGGCAATAAACCAGGTTTTGAGATGGGGCGATAATCCCCGAATGAAGGCAACATCATCATTGGTACTGTCTACTGAGCTTTTACCAAAGATCAATGGATTCACGATAAAGTTGATTTTCGCTGCATAACCTGTGCTAAATCCTATGGAATCAGCGTTGTCGAAGATAATCGCCCCAGCCGGGAGATAACCAAACTTTTCTTTATACAGAGCACAGATCGCGGAGAAACGCTTTTTGTTGAGAGATGAAAGCACCGCTACAGCTACACCGCAAACAAGGCTTAACCCTCCAAACCCGCAGATAATCACATCTGATAGAGTGAGCATTTATTTAACAACCTCATAAATTTTCTCACCTGTAAATTCCCCGACGTTGCTACCAACCTCACCGACACCATAACCAACTGCACCTGACACGATTACACCACAAGCTAACGCGCCAACGGCTCCGACTTCTATGGTTAAAGCGCCGAGCACTACCGAACATGCCGCTGTAGCACCACTATACACTGCTGAGGAAGTGTAAATACCCGCAGCAGTACCAACGCTAAATCCGCCGACCTGAGTAAATGCCGCTTTTTCACAATCGTTTCCTACAGTGCAGGCTTCATAAACTTTGTCCAGCCTGTTAGCGCCATCGAGAGCAATACCAACATAGCCAACTGCTTTCATCATCTTCACGTATTTGGCTGCGTTTTCCATAAAGGTGGCGTAGCCCTCAATGTCAGAAACCCCCGTCTGATTCCAGCGATGAGTGATTGAACGGGTTGAAAGCCCTAACGCACGCTTTATATCTGGATAATCTTGCAACGCGAGCTTATGGAGGGTGAAATCGCTAAGGATTCCATTAAGTTCGCTGAATAGTTGCCGTCTCTGAACATAAAACTGCTCACTTATCAGTGATCCGCTGGTTATGTACTGATTTTTGTATGCCTGTTGAATCCTGGTGAGCACACTTTCGATCTTTTCGAAGTATTTCCCCGCAGCATCTGAGGCAATCCCTGCAGTCGTACTGGCGCGAGAAGTAAAGAGATCAATGGTGTCTTTATGTTTATGTAAGAAGGTAGCTTCTTGCATAGTCAGCGGTTCTAATGCTGCATCAACTCGCGCTTTCGCGGCTTTCATGTGTGCAATCTGTTCGTCATCCTGCTTTTTAGGATCAACCAGAAGCATAATAGAACCGGCTTTATAGCTTTTATTTGCACCGTTTAGCGTAGCGAATAGCTCTTTGGCTCCTGCTGGTGGATTCTCAGTGAATAGCAAACGTTGCCAGGCTTCTGTAGTACCGCCATAGGGAAGAACAGCAAAACCTGCATCGATACCTGTTGTCTTCTTCGCTGTCTGTGCGTGCTGTATTGGGTCAGTCTCTGGATGAGCTTTTAGAGTGAGTGAGGTGGATAGTGGAGCCACAGTCGCTGAGCCTGCATTTCCGAATGCCTGTGGTTCTTCTTTTTCATATATGGGGTAAGCATTAGAGGGGCGTATTTTTGACCTACAGGGGCATGAACTGTAGCTATCAAGTGACCCTGCAACACGTCTGTTATCTGCGCCATCCGTAAAAATCGAGATCCCACCAATAATCTTGTATGTGTTGCCATCTTTGCCGCATGTTACAGGGTCGCCCTCTTTCGCTATCGGTTTGCCGAAGGCAATGCCCAATGCGGAGCCTACAACAATCTTGCCTCCGCAGGATGTTCTGTCTCCCTGGCAAAGCACAATTCCTGTCGCCATAAATCCCTCTACTTGTTATGGATATAATCACAGAGGTCATTTTACAAACTCTAACCACATGCACAACAAGTAGTGGACTTAAACAAAACTGCTTTTCGTAACAGAAGGTTATATGGTTAAGCACGCGCAGTAACGCTTTGATAACTCTCACACAGGGGATGTTGACCTGTCCCCCGTTGATTAATACACCGCGATGTGAGAAATGTCTTCATCAGTCACATGAGGACATCACCATCAAGAAGCGATTTTCCGACTAACAGATCATCAGTATCCGCGAGGCTGAAGCCGGGATTTCGGCCCCATAGCCCTGAATTTTGAGTTTGAACTCTCCACGGTTCATCGTTCCATTCTGCACAAGGGGAATGAAAGGGCGGATCTGATTCATGATCACTTCTGCTTGCTTTTTGGCTGTTAGTACCAAGACTCAGATGCAACAAAACTTGTTGAATCATTTAGTCTAAAGTTAGTGTAATATGTGCGCCCACGAATCATTGTGTGTGACAGCTTGTGTAACATATTATTTGCCATGCTGTGTACCATGAAATAGTTACATATCAGTGAGTTAAGCTGCTGTTGATGCTAACTCGTTGTTCTTGAAAGTATACCAGACGCCTGTGAAGGCGACACCTGAAGGAAGCTCAATGAGCGAGAAGTTACAGAAAGTGCTGGCCCGCGCCGGCCACGGTTCACGCCGTGAAATCGAAACCATTATCGAAGCAGGTCGCGTCAGTGTGGACGGCAAAATTGCCACGCTGGGCGATCGTGTGGAAATTGTCGCCGGTCTTAAAATCCGTATCGACGGTCATCTGATCTCAGTGAAAGAATCCGCTGAGCAGATTTGCCGCGTGCTGGCGTACTACAAGCCGGAAGGCGAGCTCTGTACCCGTAACGATCCGGAAGGCCGCCCGACGGTATTTGACCGTCTGCCTAAACTGCGCGGTGCGCGCTGGATCGCCGTTGGCCGTCTGGACGTGAACACCTGCGGCCTGCTGCTGTTCACCACCGACGGTGAGCTGGCAAACCGTCTGATGCACCCAAGTCGTGAAGTGGAACGTGAATACGCCGTGCGCGTGTTCGGCGAAGTGGACGAAAATAAAATCCGCGACCTGTCCCGTGGCGTTCAGCTTGAAGATGGCCCGGCCGCGTTTAAAACCATCAAATTTACTGGTGGTGAAGGTATTAACCAGTGGTACAACGTCACCCTGACCGAAGGGCGTAACCGTGAGGTGCGTCGTCTGTGGGAAGCGGTAGGCGTGCAGGTTAGCCGTCTGATCCGCGTGCGTTACGGTGATATCCTGCTGCCGAAAGGCCTGCCTCGCGGCGGCTATACCGAGCTGGATTTAACCCAGACCAACTATCTGCGTGAGCTGGTGTCGTTGACCCCGGAAACCACGTCGAAAGTGGCGGTTGAAAAAGATCGCCGTCGCATGAAAGCGAACCAGATCCGCCGTGCGGTCAAACGTCACAGCCAGGTTAGCAGCAATAATCGCCGCTCTGGCAGTCGTAACAATAACGGCTAAAACAAAACCCGCCTCGGCGGGTTTTTTGTTAATAGTCGATGCCGATTTGCGCTTTAACGCCTGCATCAAACGCATGCTTGACTGGCCGCAGTTCGCTGACGGTATCGGCCATCTCCATAATATCCCGATGACAGCCGCGCCCGGTGACGATCACCGTCTGATGCGCGGGGCGATTGTTCAGCGCATCCACCACATCCTGCAGCGGTAAGTAGTCGTACGCCACCATATAGGTAATTTCGTCCAGCAGGACCATATTCAGCGCCGGATCTGCCAGCATCCGCTTCGCGTGATCCCACACCGCCAGGCAGGCGGCCGTGTCCGTTTCGCGGTTCTGGGTATCCCAGGTAAACCCGGTCGCCATCACCTGAAATTCCACTCCATGGGGTTCGAGCAGATTGCGCTCACCGTTCGGCCATTCACCTTTAATAAACTGGATCACGCCCACTTTTTGCCCATGCCCGACGGCGCGGGTCGCGGTGCCGAAGGCGGCAGTGGTTTTGCCTTTGCCGTTGCCGGTGAAGACGATAATTATGCCGCGCTCGTCCTTAGCTGCGGCAACGCGGGCATCGACCTGATCTTTCAGGCGCTGCTGGCGCTGCTGATGACGTTCATCACTCATTGAGAAATTCCTGGTTTACGGCCGGGTTGGGCATCAAAGGTCATACCGGTTTTGCGGCGACTGTCATCGCCCATCAGCCACAGATAGAGCGGCATAATGTCGGCGGGGGTTTTCAGTTTGTGCGGATCTTCGCTCGGGAACGCGTTGGCGCGCATTTTGGTGCGCGTGCCGCCGGGGTTGATGCAGTTCACGCGCAGATGGCGGCTTTGGTACTCTTCGGCCAGCACCTGCATCATCCCTTCGGTGGCGAACTTGGATGCCGCATAGGCACCCCAGTTGGCGCGGCCCTGGCGTCCGACGCTGGAGGAGGTAAAGACCAGCGAACCGGATTCGGACTGCAGTAATAAAGGAAGCAGTGCCTGGGTGAGGAAAAAGGTACCGTTGACGTTCACCTGCATCACCTGCTGCCAGATGGCAGGCGTCTGTTGATCCATCGGGCACACTTCCCCGAGCAGGCCTGCATTGTGTAAAACGCCGTCCAGACGCGGGTAGTCGGCGGCGATGCTCTGGGCTAGCGCCTGGCAACCTTCCGGGGTGCAGGTCAGCAGATCGAGAATGTATGCCCGCGCGGTATGGCCTCCTTCATCGCTGATAGTGCGAATAACGTCGTGCAGTTTCTCTTCGTTACGGCCCAGCAGGATGACGTGAGCCCCATGGCGGGCGTAGGTCAGCGCGGCTTCGCGGCCAATGCCGTCGCTGGCGCCGGTGACCAGGATAATACGATTTTGCAGTAGATCTTTTTGCGGTTGATAGTGCAAGGTGACTCCTCTGGCGCGCGTTGGCGCTACCCATGCTGTGCGGGTACTTTTCGGCTTTATGCCCGAAAGCGCGCAGGATTTCAATCAGTCTATCGGAGAGTTCACTGTAAAATTAACAATTTGCAAAACATTTTTCACGTCAGTAAACATTCCTGAAGAGGACTCGCAAGCCTGTTGTCATGGGCGAGACGCCTGGCACAGGCTGATGTACACTGAGTGATAAAACAAGTGGTTAAATCAAGGTGGTCGTGTGGAATTACTTTCTGAATATGGTTTGTTTTTGGCCAAGATCGCGACGGTAGTGATAGCCATCGCAATTGTCGCCTTGCTCATTGTGAATCTGACGCAGCGCAAGCGTCAGCGCGGTGAGTTGCGCATTACCCGTTTGAGCGAGCAGTACACTGAGATGCAGGAAGAGATGTCGGTCGCGCTACTCGACCATCATCAGCAAAAGCAGTGGCACAAAGCGCAGAAGAAAAAGCACAAACTCGAGGCGAAAACCGCGAAGCTGAAAGCCAAACAAGGGCAACGTGAAGAGGTGGCTAAACCGCGCGTCTATGTGCTGGATTTCAAAGGCAGCATGGATGCGCACGAAGTGACCTCCTTGCGTGAAGAAGTGACCGCCGTGCTTGCCGTGGCAAGAGTGGAGGACCAGGTCGTCCTGCGTCTCGAAAGCCCGGGCGGGGTGGTTCATGGTTACGGGCTGGCATCATCCCAGCTGCAGCGCCTGCGCGATAAGAAGATCCCGCTGACCGTGGCGGTAGATAAAGTCGCCGCCAGTGGTGGTTACATGATGGCCTGCGTGGCTGACAAAATCGTCGCTGCGCCGTTCTCTATCATTGGCTCCATCGGCGTGGTTGCGCAGATCCCGAACTTTAATCGCTTCCTGAAGAACAAAGAGATTGATATCGAACTGCATACGGCGGGCCAGTACAAGCGCACGCTGACCCTGCTGGGTGAAAACACCGAAGAAGGGCGGCAGAAATTCCGCGAGGACCTCAATGACACGCATCTGCTGTTCAAAGGTTTTGTGAAGCAAATGCGTCCAACGCTGGATATCGATCAGGTGGCAACCGGTGAGCACTGGTACGGCACGCAGGCGCTGGAAAAAGGGCTGGTGGACCAGGTCGGCACCAGTGATGATTTGCTGCTGGAACTGATGGACGGTCGCGAGCTGGTAGGGGTTCGCTACACGCGGCGGAAAAAACTGATGGATCGGTTTACCAACAGCGCCGCTGAAAGCGCGGATCGTCTACTGCTGCGTTGGTGGCAGCGTGGGCAAAAACCGCTGCTCTGAACAAAACGCGAGGCTTATGCCTCGCGTTTTTCATTAATCGACCAGGTGATACTTCTCTGAGAGCGCGTGCGCCAGGTATTTAAACATGTTAAATACCGCCGTGCTTTTTGGGGTCGGCAGACCTTGCTCATCCAGATAATATTCGCCGCTGAACACCAGCACGCCGTTGCGCTGTTCAACACCGGTGGCATCGATCCCTGCCATCGTGTCCTCATGCTCACGAATGAGTTTATTTGCTTCAACAAGCAATGTTGCTCGGTCGATAGGTTGGGTAGTTTGCTGCATTATCCACTCCTTAAACAGTGACATTAGTCTACGCCGCAGCGGTGGCGGGAGCAAATTTTCCCCGATTTAGCGTACTCAGGGCAACGGGGGCGACGCTGGCGCGATTTGCTTTTGCATGCTAATAAAGTTGCGTAACAGATTTTATCAGGTAGAGTGTGCGCTTTCGTCAATCTGGCAATAGATTTGCTTGACATTCGACCTAAGTCTCGTCGTGAAGTCACAGTGATGCGAGAAAAATCCTGTTATCTCAACCACCTGGGTGAAGCTGTTTTTATACCTGATCCGAAAAGGGGGTTGATATCCACTGATGACGCCGCTATATAAATGTCTCGTCGCCAGTGGAAGGTGAACTCACGCGACGTATTCCTGGAAGAAACAAATTAGGTAAAGGTGAATATGGGTAAAGCTCTCGTTATCGTTGAGTCCCCGGCAAAAGCCAAAACGATCAATAAATATCTGGGTAATGACTACGTGGTTAAATCCAGCGTCGGTCATATCCGCGATCTGCCGACCAGTGGCTCAGCCAGCAAGAAGAGCGCCGACTCTACCTCCACCAAAGGGGCTAAAAAGCCTAAAAAGGATGAACGTAGCGCGCTTGTGAATCGCATGGGGGTTAACCCGTGGGATAACTGGCAGGCACAGTACGAAGTGCTGCCGGGCAAAGAGAAAGTCGTCATCGAGCTAAAACAGCTGGCAGAAAAAGCCGACCACATCTATCTCGCAACTGACCTTGACCGCGAAGGGGAGGCCATTGCATGGCACCTGCGGGAAGTGATCGGGGGTGATGACTCACGCTATAGCCGCGTGGTGTTTAACGAAATTACCAAAAACGCGATCCGCCAGGCGTTCGAAAAGCCGGGTGAGCTGAACATCGATCGCGTTAACGCCCAACAGGCGCGTCGCTTTATGGACCGCGTTGTGGGCTATATGGTCTCTCCGCTGCTGTGGAAAAAGATCGCCCGCGGTCTGTCTGCTGGCCGCGTCCAGTCGGTTGCCGTGCGTCTGGTGGTTGAACGTGAACGCGAAATCAAAGCGTTCGTGCCGGAAGAGTTCTGGGAAATTGACGCCAACGTGACGACGCCAGGTGGCGACATGCTGCCGCTGGAAGTCTCTCACCACAACGATAAGCCGTTCCGTCCTGAAAAACGCGAACAGACGATGGCTGCGGTGGCAATCCTGGAAAAAGCCCGCTATCAGGTGCTGGATCGTGAAGACAAACCGACCAGCAGCAAACCGGGCGCACCGTTTATCACCTCCACCCTGCAGCAGGCGGCAAGTACCCGTCTGGGCTATGGCGTGAAGAAAACCATGATGATGGCGCAGCGTCTATATGAAGCCGGCCACATTACTTACATGCGTACTGACTCCACCAACCTGAGCCAGGACGCTGTAAGCATGGTGCGTGACTACATTGGCGACAACTTTGGCAAAAAATACCTGCCGGAGAGCGCTAATCAGTACAACAGTAAAGAGAACTCACAGGAAGCGCACGAAGCCATTCGTCCTTCTGACGTCTCGGTGCTGGCGGAATCGCTGAAGGATATGGAAGCGGACGCGCAGAAGCTGTACCAGCTGATCTGGCGCCAGTTCGTGGCCTGTCAGATGACGCCTGCGAAGTACGACTCCACCACGCTGACCGTGGGGGCGGGCGAGTACCGCCTGAAAGCGCGCGGACGTATCCTGCGCTTTGATGGCTGGACGAAGGTGATGCCTGCGCTGCGTAAGGGTGATGAAGACAAAACCCTGCCAGCGGTGAACACCGGCGATGAACTGACGCTGGTTGAATTGCTGCCTGCGCAGCACTTCACCAAACCACCGGCGCGCTTCAGCGAAGCATCACTGGTTAAAGAGTTAGAAAAACGCGGTATTGGCCGTCCGTCTACCTATGCGTCGATCATTTCGACCATTCAGGATCGCGGCTATGTGCGTACGGAAAACCGCCGTTTCTACGCGGAAAAAATGGGTGAAATCGTTACCGATCGCCTGGAAGCCAACTTCCGCGAGCTGATGAACTACGACTTTACCGCGCAGATGGAAAACAGCCTTGACCAGGTGGCCAACCATGAAGCCGAGTGGAAGAAGGTGCTCGACAGCTTCTTCGGCGACTTCACCAACCAACTGGAAAAAGCAGAAAAAGACCCTGAAGAGGGCGGCATGCTGCCGAATCAGATGGTGCTGACCAGCATCGACTGTCCGACCTGTAGCCGTCAGATGGGGATCCGTACCGCGACCACCGGCGTCTTCCTCGGTTGCTCGGGCTATGCGCTGTCGCCGAAAGAGCGCTGCAAGACCACCATTAACCTGGTGCCGGAAAACGAAGTCCTGAACGTGCTGGAAGGTGACGATGCGGAAACCAACGCACTGCGCGCCAGGCGCCGCTGTAACAAGTGCGGTACCGCTATGGACAGCTACCTGATCGATCCGAAACGCAAGCTGCATGTCTGTGGTAATAACCCGACCTGCGACGGCTACGAGATTGAAGAGGGCGAGTTCCGCATCAAGGGCTATGACGGCCCAATTGTTGAGTGTGAAAAATGTGGTTCTGAAATGCACCTGAAAATGGGGCGTTTTGGTAAGTACATGGCCTGCACCAACGAAGAGTGTAAGAACACGCGTAAGATCCTGCGTAATGGCGAAGTCGCGCCACCGAAGGAAGATCCGGTGCCATTGCCGGAGCTGCCGTGCGAGAAGTCCGATGCTTACTTCGTTCTGCGTGACGGTGCGGCGGGCGTCTTCCTGGCCGCGAACACGTTCCCGAAATCGCGCGAAACCCGTGCGCCGCTGGTGGAAGAGTTATACCGTTTCCGCGATCGTCTGGCAGAAAAACTGCGTTACCTGGCCGATGCCCCTCAGCA
The DNA here is from genome assembly GCF_051656365.1 of Silvania sp. Taxonomy (NCBI): domain Bacteria; kingdom Pseudomonadati; phylum Pseudomonadota; class Gammaproteobacteria; order Enterobacterales; family Enterobacteriaceae; genus Silvania; species Silvania sp. The sequence continues at coordinate 50,852 of NZ_JBOGBT010000024.1, forward strand.
GGATCCAGAGGGCAACAAGACCGTCGTGCGCTTTAGCCGTAAAACCAAGCAGCAGTACGTTGCGGCGGAAAAAGACGGTAAAGCGACCGGATGGTCGGCATTCTACATTGACGGTAAATGGGTTGAAGGCAAAAAATAAGCCTGATTTAGCGTAACTTACCTGTAAAAGGGCCGGATTCCGGCCCTTTTTTATTGCCCGTTATTATTTTTTGTTACGGGCTATACAGCAAAGATATAACTGATATAGTGGTTATAGTTAACCCTCTTCTTATTATTAAATCGTCTTAAGCGATTGCCCGTGTGCGCTAAATCGGATGGTCTGGCATGAAACTACAGCAGCTTCGCTACATCGTTGAGGTGGTCAACCACAACCTCAATGTCTCCTCGACCGCAGAAGGTCTCTATACGTCACAGCCCGGTATCAGTAAGCAGGTTCGCATGCTTGAGGATGAACTGGGGATTCAGATTTTCGCCCGCAGCGGCAAACATCTCACCCAGGTAACACCGGCGGGGCAGGAGATCATTCGCATCGCTCGCGAAGTGCTGTCGAAAGTCGACGCCATTAAATCTGTGGCAGGGGAGCACACCTGGCCCGACAAAGGCTCGTTGTATATCGCGACCACCCACACACAGGCGCGCTATGCCTTGCCAGGTGTGATCAAAGGGTTTATTGAGCGCTATCCTCGTGTGTCCTTGCATATGCATCAGGGGTCGCCGACGCAAATCGCCGAAGCGGTGTCCAAAGGGAATGCTGATTTTGCCATCGCCACCGAAGCGCTGCATCTGTACGATGACCTGGTAATGCTACCGTGCTACCACTGGAACCGTTCGATTGTCGTCACCCCTGAGCACCCGCTGGCGGCCAAAACGTCGGTCTCGATTGAAGAGCTGGCGCAGTATCCGCTGGTGACGTATACCTTTGGCTTTACCGGGCGCTCAGAGCTGGATACAGCCTTTAATCGCGCGGGTCTGACGCCGCGCATTGTCTTTACCGCCACCGACGCGGATGTCATCAAAACCTACGTGCGCCTTGGTCTGGGCGTCGGGGTAATTGCCAGCATGGCGGTAGACCCGATCGCCGACCCGGATCTCGTGCGTCTGGATACGCAGGGCGTATTCAGCCACAGCACAACCAAGATTGGCTTTCGCCGCAGTACCTTCCTGCGCAGTTATATGTATGATTTTATTCAGCGATTCGCACCGCATCTCACCCGCGATGTAGTGGATACGGCCGTGGCGCTGCGTTCAAACGAAGATATCGAAGCGATGTTTAAAGACATTAAGCTTCCGGAAAAATAATCACACCCGGTATCTTTTCGAAGAAAAGATACCGTTATTTCCCACCCGCCCTAAATCAAACCCTTTCATTTGTATTGTTAAATAAGAATATATTAAGTGTTACGGCTGCGTTCGTTAAAACTGTCGTGAACAGGCGACAAAAATAGAAAACAATTTCCCGCAACGCAAATTCCTCGCTTCAATTATTTATTTCCGCTCAAAAGATTAACTATTTCGCCCCAGACGATTCGAAAATTCGCTGGATTTTCGACTAAAGTTTCTTTAGGATTTATCTCAACCATGATTACTTATACCAATTGTTTGGTATCAAAATGATAAGCGATGTCGATTGTATGAGGTTTGCAATGCCGTCAGGAAGTCAAGAACCGCAAAGGGATCCAGGGCTGAAGCGTAAAGCCTGGCTGGCGGTATTTCTCGGTTCCACCCTGTTTTGGGTGGTGGTGGCACTGCTGGTCTGGAAATATTGGGGTTAAGTATGGCGGTTCAGGGGCGTACTGAAGCAGTAAAAACGAAGGGTCAGAAAACTGACACGCCCCGTAAAGACCACAAAGACGCTGCGGACAAAGTCCCGGCCTCCTGGAAGCTGACACCCCAGCAGCAAGCTTTTATTGATGCGTTCGCAGAAGACGAACCTAAAAAACAATAATTATTATTACGCTGCACTGTAGCGATAATAATGCACTGCGCTTTTGTACTCTTTAATAAATACACATCAGCAGTACCGACCTGAGTCTCACTCAGCCGCAACGAATAAACAGATGATGGGTAGTGTAATGCTGAATAATATCCGTGGTATCAAATACTGGTCGTGGATGGGCGCGTTTTCGCTGTCGCTCCTCATCTGGTGTCAGCTCATCTGGCTCGCACTCCACTGAATGATAAAACCTCGCAACCGCGAGGTTTTTTGTTTTTCCCGTCCCGCTTTTCTTCTCCGCATTTAGCTATTTGGGTTGTTATCAAATCGTTACGGCCATGATGTGTTATCTTTAATTACGACCCCGATAAACGTCGGGGTATCGCAATCCCGGTAATTAAGGAGGAGCTTATGTCGTTAACCTTACGCGAAGCCAGTAAGGACACATTGCAGGCTGAGAACAAAACCTATCACTACTACAGCCTGTCGCTGGCCGCCAGGGAGCTTGGGGACATCGCGCGCTTGCCCAAGTCGCTTAAAGTGCTACTGGAAAATCTCCTGCGCTGGCAGGATGGCGATTCGGTAACCGCTGAGGATATCCACGCGCTGGCCGGGTGGCTGCAGAATGCCCATGCCGACCGCGAAATCGCCTATCGTCCTGCCAGGGTGCTGATGCAGGATTTCACCGGTGTCCCGGCGGTTGTCGATCTGGCCGCCATGCGTGAAGCCGTCAAACGTCTCGGCGGCGATACTGATAAAGTGAATCCGCTTTCCCCCGTTGACCTCGTGATTGACCACTCAGTAACCGTGGATCACTTTGGCGATGAGGATGCGTTCGAAGAGAACGTGCGCCTGGAAATGGAGCGTAACCATGAGCGCTATGTGTTCCTGAAATGGGGCCAGCAGGCGTTCAGCCGCTTCAGCGTGGTGCCACCGGGCACCGGAATCTGCCACCAGGTTAACCTGGAGTATCTGGGCAAAGCGGTGTGGAGCGAATTGCAGGATAAAGAGTGGATGGCCTACCCGGATACGCTGGTCGGGACTGACTCGCATACCACCATGATTAACGGCCTCGGTGTGTTGGGCTGGGGCGTCGGCGGGATCGAAGCGGAAGCGGCGATGCTGGGACAGCCGGTGTCGATGCTGATCCCCGACGTGGTCGGTTTTAAACTGACCGGCAAGCTGAGCGAAGGTATTACCGCCACGGATCTGGTGTTAACCGTCACCCAGATGCTGCGTAAGCACGGCGTGGTGGGGAAATTTGTTGAATTCTACGGCGACGGGCTCGACTCGCTGCCGCTGGCTGACCGGGCCACTATCGCCAACATGGCGCCCGAGTATGGCGCGACCTGCGGCTTTTTCCCGATTGACGGCGTGACGCTGGATTATATGCGCCTCAGCGGGCGCAGCAGCGAGCAGGTTGCGCTGGTTGAAGCCTATGCCAAAGCGCAGGGGATGTGGCGCAACACGGGGGATGAACCGGTCTTTACCAGCACGCTGGCGCTGGATATGGGGATTGTTGAAGCGAGTCTGGCCGGGCCAAAACGTCCGCAGGATCGCGTAGCATTGGGCGATGTGCCGAAGGCGTTTGCTGCCAGCAATGAGCTGGAGGTCAACAGCGCGCAGAAAGATCGCCGGCCAATTGATTACGTTATGAACGGGCATCAGTATCAGCTGCCAGACGGCGCTGTTGTTATCGCGGCGATTACCTCCTGCACCAATACCTCAAACCCGAGCGTGCTGATGGCTGCGGGGCTGCTGGCGAAAAAAGCCGTCACCCTTGGGCTGAAACGCCAGCCGTGGGTAAAAGCCTCGCTGGCACCGGGATCCAAAGTGGTATCGGACTATCTGGCGCAGGCCAGACTCACACCGTATCTGGATGAGCTGGGCTTCAACCTCGTCGGCTACGGCTGTACCACCTGTATCGGTAACTCCGGGCCGCTGCCCGACCCGATTGAAACGGCAATCAAGCAGGGCGATTTAACCGTCGGGGCGGTGCTATCAGGCAACCGCAACTTTGAAGGGCGTATTCATCCGCTGGTCAAAACCAACTGGCTGGCCTCGCCGCCGCTGGTGGTGGCCTATGCGCTGGCGGGTAATATGAACATCAATCTGGCGACCGATCCGCTGGGACAGGATCGCAAAGGCGATCCGGTGTATCTGAAAGATATCTGGCCCTCGTCGCAGGAGATCGCCCGTGCGGTTGAGAAGGTCTCCACCGAGATGTTCCGCAAAGAGTATGCCGAAGTGTTTGAAGGGACGCCTGAGTGGAAGGCCATCGAGGTGGCGCGCTCAGACACCTATAGCTGGCAGGATGATTCCACCTACATTCGCCTGTCGCCGTTCTTCGACGAGATGCAGGCCCAGCCCAAACCGTTGGAAGACATTCACGGCGCGCGGGTGCTGGCTATTCTCGGCGACTCGGTGACCACCGACCATATCTCCCCGGCGGGGAGCATCAAAGCGGACAGTCCGGCAGGGCGCTATCTGCAGGGGCGTGGCGTAGAGCGACGCGACTTTAACTCTTACGGTTCGCGGCGCGGTAACCATGAGGTGATGATGCGCGGCACCTTCGCCAACATCCGTATCCGCAATGAGATGGTCCCGGGCGTGGAGGGTGGGATGACCCGCTATTTGCCGGGCACGGAGGTGGTCTCGATCTATGACGCCGCGATGAAATACCAACAGGCCGGCGTGCCGCTGGCGGTCATTGCCGGGAAAGAATACGGCTCAGGCTCCAGTCGCGACTGGGCGGCCAAGGGGCCAAGGCTGCTGGGAGTGCGGGTAGTGATCGCTGAATCCTTCGAGCGTATCCACCGCTCAAACCTGATCGGGATGGGGATACTGCCGCTGGAGTTCCCGCAAGGGGCATCGCGTAAAACGCTGGGGCTGACGGGGGAGGAGCGCATTGATGTGGCGAATCTGCAAAACCTGACGCCGGGGGCCACGGTGCCGGTCAAGCTGACGCGAGCGGATGGGCAAACTGAGATGCTGGACTGTCGCTGTCGTATCGACACGGCAACGGAGCTTACGTACTACCAGAACGACGGCATTCTGCACTACGTGATTCGGAATATGCTGAATTAAGGCTGTTCACACTGCCCGGCGAGCCTGTCGCCGCCGGGCGCAATACGCTTATTCGCTCAGCAGATGCCCAAGCTTCGCCGCTTTGGTATCCAGGTAGTGCGCGTTTTTGGGATTACGGCCAACGATCAGCGGTACGCGCTCAACGATGTTAATGCCCGCCTCGCTCAGGATCTCGACCTTGCGCGGGTTATTGGTCAGAAGACGCACTTCATCCACGCCCAGCAGCTTGAACATATCCGCACACAGGGTGAAATCACGCTCGTCGGCTGCAAAGCCTAACTGGTGATTAGCTTCGACGGTGTCATACCCCTGATCCTGCAGGGCATAGGCGCGGATCTTATTTAGCAGGCCGATATTACGACCCTCCTGGCGGTGATAAAGCAGAATCCCGCGACCCTCTTCAGCGATGTGTGACAGCGCCGCTTCCAGTTGAAAACCGCAATCACAGCGCAGGCTAAACAGCGCATCACCCGTCAGACATTCAGAGTGAACGCGAGCCAGAACCGGCGTCTGCCCCGAGGTATCGCCGAACACCAACGCTACATGATCCTGCCCGGTTGCCAGTTCTTCAAAACCCACCATCAGGAAATCGCCCCATGGGGTTGGCAGATTGGCTTCTGCCACACGTTTAAGCTGCATGTGATTCTCCAGAAAATACTGACACGCGGAGTGTCTTTCGCCTGTTTGGCTGTCGGTATTCTCTTATTTTGCCACAAGCCGCGCGGGTTCACCTAGTTACGGCCACCTATACGAACGTTAAACGCACAATCCGACATTTTTACCCTGATGTTAATTTTCGGTTATGATTGTGAGGCTTATCGAAAAAGGAGACGACATGCTTACTATTGCCCGTCGCACGGCGGTTGGTGCAGGTATCCTGCTCATCATGCCTGCAGCCGTCTGGATCTCGGGCTGGCAATGGCAGCCGGGGCCTGACAGTGGATGGCTCAAAGCGCTGTTCTGGGTAACAGAAACGGTCACCCAGCCCTGGGGGATAATTACGCACACGGTGCTGTGCGGCTGGTTTTTGTGGTGCCTGCGCTTTCGCCTGCGCGCCGCCATCATGCTGTTCGCCATTCTTGGCGCGGCGATCCTTATCGGTCAGGGTGTAAAATCCTGGGTCAAGGATCGGGTTCAGGAGCCGCGGCCCTTTGTCGTGTGGCTGGAAAAAACGCACCATGTCCCGGTTACTGACTTCTACAATTTAAAGCGTAAGGCGCGCGGTGAGCTGGTAAAAGAACAGCTTAGTGAACAACAGACTATTCCGCCGTTTCTGCGCAAGCACTGGCAAAAAGAGACTGGATTTGCCTTCCCGTCCGGGCACACGATGTTCGCCGCAAGCTGGGCGCTGCTGGGTGTAGGGCTGTTGTGGCCGCGCCGACGCACCCTGACTATCGCGGTGCTGCTGGTGTGGGCTACAGGCGTGATGGGAAGCCGCTTACTGCTGGGGATGCACTGGCCGCGGGATTTGATTGTTGCCACACTGATCGCCTGGCTGCTGGTGACGCTGGCGACCTGGCTTGCCCAGCGCGTCTGTGGGCCGCTAATGCCGCCAGCGGAAGAGAACCGCGAAATCGCCAGCCGTGAGCAAGAAAGCTGACCCGGGTTGAAATAATCATATTTAGCCGCAGATCTAAGGCGAGCGCGACGCTTTTTCCGTATCGCGCCCGCCGTGAAAATGGTAATTTATAGGGCTGGCATACGCTATGTTGAACACTCTTTATTCGCTTAAACCACATAACGGGAAGTAATGTGAAATATCTACTCATTTTCTTACTGGTGTTGGCGATTTTTGTCATTTCAGTCACATTGGGTGCGCAAAACGATCAACAGGTAACGTTTAATTACCTGCTGGCACAGGGCGAGTACCGCATTTCCAGCCTGCTGGCGGTATTATTTGCCGCAGGGTTTGTTATCGGCTGGCTTATTTGTGGCCTGTTCTGGCTTAAAGTTCGGGTAACCCTTGCCCGTGCTGAACGTAAAATCAAACGTCTTGAATACCAAATTGCGCCCCCGACCGACGTTCCGGTAAGTTCAGGTGTGCCGGTAGCGAAGGAATAATCGAAGATGCTGGAGTTGTTGTTTCTGCTTTTGCCTGTTGCTGCAGCCTATGGCTGGTATATGGGCCGCAGAAGTGCGCAACAAACAAAACAGGATGAAGCGAACCGTCTCTCGCGCGACTATGTCGCCGGGGTCAACTTCCTCCTGAGCAACCAACAAGATAAAGCGGTAGACCTGTTCCTTGAGATGTTGAAAGAGGATACCGGAACCGTTGAGGCCCATCTTACCCTCGGTAACCTGTTCCGCTCGCGTGGTGAAGTTGATCGCGCTATCCGCATCCACCAGACCTTAATGGAAAGCGCGTCATTAACCTATGAACAGCGCCTGCTAGCCGTGCAGCAGCTCGGCCGCGACTACATGGCGGCGGGGATGTACGATCGTGCCGAAGACATGTTTAACCAGCTGGTGGACGAGACCGATTTTCGTATCAGCGCCCTGCAGCAGCTCCTGCAAATTTATCAGGCAACCAGCGACTGGCAGAAAGCCATCGACGTGGCCGAACGGCTGGTGAAGCTGGGTAAAGACAAGCAGCGTGGCGAAATCGCCCATTTTTACTGCGAGCTGGCGCTCCAGCAGATGGGCAACGATGACATGGATAAAGCCATGGCGCTGTTGAAGAAGGGCGCCGCCGCCGATCGCAGTAGCGCGCGCATCTCCATCATGATGGGGCGCGTCTTTATGGCCAATGGCGAGTATCAGAAAGCAGTGGAAAGCCTGCTGCGGGTCATTGACCAGGATAAAGAGCTGGTCAGTGAAACGCTGGAGATGCTGCAAACCTGCTATCAACAGTTAGGCAAACCGGAGGAGTGGGTTGCCTTCCTGCGCCGCTGCGTGGAAGAGAACACCGGGGCCATGGCGGAGCTGATGCTGGCCGACGTTGTCCAGGAGCACGAAGGCAGCGACACTGCGCAGGTGTATATCACCCGCCAGCTGCAGCGTCATCCGACCATGCGTGTGTTCCATAAGCTGATGGATTATCACCTGCACGATGCCGAAGAAGGGCGTGCCAAAGAGAGCCTGATGGTGCTACGCGACATGGTTGGCGAGCAGGTGCGCAGCAAGCCGCGCTATCGCTGCCAGAAGTGCGGCTTCACCGCCTATACGTTGTACTGGCACTGTCCGTCCTGCCGGGCATGGTCCACCATTAAGCCGATTCGCGGCCTTGATGGGCAGTAGTTTTAAAAAAACGTCCTTTTTAGTTACAACATACTAATGAGTTCTGGCCACGTTTGTCCGTGCGGCCTCTCGCCTGGCAGGAACGGAAATCGAACCTGTTAATTTTGTTGATCCGCAGGTAGAATGCACGCCGTTTATCACTCCCGCGCCGATGCGGCGCCCATCGACGAGAAGGTCCGGTCATGACGTCTGTAGCAACATCATCTTCCCGCGTAGTTACTGAATCTCCTGTAGTAGTCGCACTGGATTACAACAATCGCGATAACGCCCTCGCGTTCGTCGATCGTATCGACCCGCGCGACTGTCGTCTGAAAATCGGTAAAGAGATGTTCACCCTGTTTGGGCCGCAAATCGTTCGCGATATGCAGCAGCGCGGTTTTGACGTGTTTCTCGACCTGAAATTCCACGATATTCCTAACACCACCGCCCATGCAGTAGCCGCAGCCGCCGAGCTGGGAGTATGGATGGTTAACGTCCATGCGTCGGGTGGCGCGCGAATGATGACCGCCGCGCGCGAAGCCTTATTGCCGTTCGGGAAAGATGCGCCCCTGCTGATTGCCGTCACTGTGCTCACCAGCATGGAAGCCAGTGATTTACGCGATCTTGGTGTGACACTGTCACCTGCCGAGCATGCTGAGCGCCTTGCGCGCTTAACACATGCCTGCGGCCTCGACGGGGTGGTGTGTTCTGCGCAGGAAGCGGTGCGTTTCAAAAGCGCAATTGGTCAGGACTTCAAGCTGGTGACCCCGGGTATCCGTCCGCAGGGTAGCGATGCAGGCGATCAACGCCGAATTATGACGCCTGAGCAGGCGCTGGCAGCCGGTGTAGACTATATGGTTATCGGACGTCCGGTGACCCAGTCCGCCGATCCGGCGCAAACGCTGAAAGCCATCAACGCATCACTCAAGGGGGCATAATGGGCGACACCAATAGCCGGCTGGTCTATTCGACCGATACCGGGCGCATCGATGAACCAAAACAGACCGCAGAGCGCCCAAAGGGCGACGGTATAGTGCGCATTCAGCGCCAGACCAGTGGGCGCAAAGGTAAGGGCGTCTGTCTGGTAACGGGCATTGATGCCGATGATGCCATGCTGGTACAGATTGCTGCGGAATTAAAAAAGAAATGCGGCTGCGGCGGGGCGGTTAAAGACGGCGTCATTGAGATCCAGGGCGACAAACGCGAGCTGATCAAATCCCTGCTTGAAGCGAAAGGGATGAAAGTGAAGTTAGCTGGCGGTTGAAATAAATAAGCCACGGTCTGGACCGTGGCTTAATGTCTGGTGCGTCGTTAAGGCCTGAAAAATAGGGGCCTTAAAAATACTGCAGTGGCTACCGGTATAGTCTTTATTTGCCCACCTGATGACCGATAATCCCACCCACTGCGGCACCACCCAAGGTACCCAGCGCACTGCCGTCAGTTAACACTGCGCCACCAATCGCACCCGCACCGGCGCCAATCGCGGTGTTGCGGCTACGTTTATCCCAGCTAGAACATGCGCTCAGAGACATTACTAACGTGGTTGCCAGCAACGCAGCGGCAATTTTTTTGCTATTTAAAGTAAAAGACATAATTCATTCTCCTGAAATTTTGAATCACGGGAAAATTTCACTTTAAGTATAATTTAGAGAAATACTTAAGCGCGGTTTCCCATGAAACCTGTTCGCGCAGGTGTTAACAAGATCACGCAGGTGATAGTCACTTCCTGTTATATCGCTAACATTAATTTTACGTCTTTATTACTGATCCAACAGGTAAATAGTCTTAAAGGATTGCTCAGAATAGTCTCAGACACAATGAGGGGATTTCGCCCGACAGCGCGGGCGTAGAAGCGGATTCAGGCAGGTTTTTTGACGATATCGACGATCAGGCCGTCACGTTGTAATCTCTCGCTGTGCGCCTCTTTCAGCCCCTCATCGGTGATCACCCGGCTAAAGCGGTCGACAGGGCCCAGCGTGTAAGGATGAACCGCGCCAAACTTAGAACTGTCGGTCAGTATGATGGCTTCACAGCCTTTCTCCAGCACCGCATTGACCACGTCTGAGCGCATCATATCCCGGCCGGTAAAGCCGGTGTCTGGCTGCCAGCCGTCGATGCCAATAAACGCCTTGCTGAAATGCACCTGCTGCACGTATTGACGCGTCAGCGGGCCAACCATGCTTTCACTTTTCTTCTGGTAGATGCCGCCCAGCAAAATGACTTCGCTGCGGGTCTCTTTCAGCAGATGGGCAATGTAGCTGCTCACCGTCACGATGGTGACGTCTTTCTGCTCGGCCAGCGTGCGTGCGAGGAGGGCATTACTGCTGCCATTCTCGATAAACACCGTTTCGCCATTGTTAACCAGCGATGCGGCAAACTCCGCCAGCTCGCGCTTCAGGGCGTAGTTGTTCATCATCCGGGTTTCAACGTCTTCACTGTCCAGCGGCACAGCGTAGCCGTGCGCGCGGCGAAGGAAACTCATTTTTTCCAGAAGATTGAGATCCTGGCGGATGGTGACTTCCGACACGCCGGTCGCTTTTGCCAACTCAACGACGCTCACACGTCCTGTGTCGATCACCATCTGGAGAATATTTTGTTGTCGGGAATTCATAGCATCCATATTAAAACGGCAGTACCGTTAGTTGAAGACAGAGATAAAAAAGAGCAGGGCAGACGTTTATACTTCCCACGGCGCCTTAGGCTGTACCGTATCAGGTAATTTCTCTCCACCCGCGTGCGACAGTAATTCTGATTTTAATATCTCAAGATTACGCACCGCCGAATTCACATCACCTGCCACCAGAATATCCAGCACGGTATCAATACGTTGTGCCACTTTCAGTGCATCGATATCAGACATAATCGCGTCCCTAAAACGAAAAGGTAATAATTTCAATGATGCAGAAAATGCGGGCAAAAGAGAAGGGAAAAAGTGTGCTAAGCAAAGTACATTAACGAAAGTGATATTTTCATGCATATTTATACAGCATGCTTTAGTAGTGGATTAGTCTAATTCTGCGCGCAAGGCGCTTTTTTCTATGAGGAAATAGACTATGTCAATTAGCAATCTGGCTACCTGTAAACTCTTTACCGATTCTGCACGATTCACTCAGCTCGCGGGCTATTACGAAGAGGAAAGACGTACCCTGTGGATGATGCTGCGTTCCCAGCCACGTCCTTGTTTCAACCATGCGTTGATCGAGGAGATCATGAATATGTCGTGGCTGGTGCGTCAGTCCGGGTTTGCGGTCGATTTTTGGGTTACCGGCTCGCTGGTACCGGAGATGTACAATGCCGGTGGCGATTTGCGCTTTTTCGTTGAATGTATCCAGAATGGTCGCCGCGAAGCACTGCGTGCCTATGCCCGCGCCTGCGTGGACTGTGTGCACGCGGCCTCACGCGGCTTTGATACCGGGGCGATTTCGCTGTCGATGGTGGAGGGCAGTGCGCTCGGGGGCGGATTCGAAGCCGCGCTGGCGCACCATTTTATCCTCGCACAGCGCGACGCGCGCTTAGGCTTCCCGGAAATTGCCTTCAATCTGTTTCCGGGAATGGGGGGCTACTCGCTGGTGGCTCGACGTTCAGGCATGAAGCTGGCGGAGGAGCTGATCTATAAAGGGGAGTCCCATACCGCGGAATGGCATGAGCAACATGGTCTGGTGGACGTGCTGTTCGAACCGGGACAAGGCTTTGTGGCAACCCGAACCTTCATCGACACCTTACAACCTAAAATGAACGGCGTCAGAGCTATGCTGCGCGCCCGTCAGCGGGTTTTGCAGCTGCCACGCAGCGAGCTGATGGACATCACGGAAGATTGGGTAGATGCCGCATTCTGCCTTCAGCCGAAGGATGTCGCCTACATGCAGCGCCTGGTGATGCTGCAGGATCGCCACACCGCATCCGGCCTGCGGAAAGCCAGTTAACGCGTATTGCGTGCCTGGTAACGTTTTAACCAGCGCTCGAACGCCACAACGGGCATCGGTTTAGCAAACAGAAAACCCTGTCGTTCATTGACGCCGTTCTTAGTCAGAAAGGCGTCTTCTTTCGCACTCTCCACCCCTTCGGCAATGACCTGTAGATTTAGCGCCTGCGCAACCGCAACAATGGCGCGCACCAGCGACTGCGACACGGACTGCTTATGAATATCGCGCACAAATGCCTGATCAAGTTTAATGGCGTCGATAGGAAAGCGGGCCAGCTGTGAGAGTGAGGAGTAGCCGGTACCAAAGTCGTCAAGGTGGATCTGCGCCCCCAGCTTGCTGAACTGCTGAATAACCGACAGCGCCTGCTCTTCGTTTTCAATTAAGCAGCTTTCGGTCAGCTCGACGTCGATCGGGCAATACTCAAAATTGAGATCTTTCAGCGCCTGCTTCAGATCGCTAAAGATCGTCTGATCCGCCAGCTGGCGAGCGGAAACGTTAACCGCCACGCGTAAATTGATGCCTTTATCGCGCCATTTCGCTACCTGACGCACCACATCCAGCATCACCCAGCGCCCCAGCGGTACAATCAGCCCCGACTCTTCGGCGTAGGAGATAAACTCCAGCGGTGGGATCAGCCCACGCTCTGGCGACTGCCAGCGCACCAGCGCCTCCAGGCTGCGAATCTCGCCGCGCCAGGTCACCTTCGGCTGGTAGTGGAGCACCAGCTGATCGTTATCCAACGCCTTACGCAGGTTAGTGTCCAGCCACAGGTATTCAAATACGCGCTGATTCATTTCCGGGGAGAAGACGCAGAACTTGCCGCGCCCGTTCTCTTTGGCGGTGTACATAGCGGTATCGGCGTTGCGAATCACACTTTCCCGATCAACGCCGTGCTGCGGGGCCAGCGAGATACCCAGTGAGCAGCCGGTATAGATCTCAATTAAGCCAATTCGAAACGGTTGACGCAGCCGGGTCAGGATCCGCGAAGCCATCGCTTCAAGCGTGCCCTGCGCGGTGTCGGTTGCCAGCACGATAAATTCATCTCCGCCCAGACGGGCGAGGATCTGGCCCTCCTCGAGGCAGCTCAGGATCGCCAGCGCCACGGCCTGCAGCAGCTGATCACCAAACATATGCCCGTAGGCATCATTGACCTTTTTGAAGTTATCGAGGTCGAGATAGACCACCCCCACCTGGGTATCACCGCGCTTGTCGATGGCGTCGCTGATCAGATCGTGGATCGCATTTCGGTTAGGCAGGCCGGTAATGGTATCGGTATTGGCGAGCACGCGCAGACGCTCCTGCGCGCGGCGTTCTTCAGTAATATCCGTTCCGGAACAGATAAGAAAAATTTCATTTTTTCCGCTGCCGCTGTGTACGAATTTGTTACGAAAGAGAAACAGTCGCTGGCCTTTTCGGGTTTTAATCCAGCGCTCCACTTCATAAGAGCTGCCGTCGCGAAAAAAACTGCTGATATTGCGGCGGGAGGCGGCTGCTTCACCGCGGCTCATAAACAGGCGGAACACATTCTGGCCAATGACCTCCTGCTCCTTCATGCCGGTATATTCTTCGCTGAGGCGATTAAAGCGCTGAATGTTGCCATGGCGGTCGAGGATCACAATCACCGAGTTGGCCTCGGAAACCACCTGCTCGGCAAAGGAGAGCCCCTGGGCCAGATCGCGCGCCACGGACGGGGTATCATTCCAGGCAGAGGCGGTGCCTGCCCACTCTTTCTTGTTGATTTTACGGCCAATAAGATGCACTGGTACATCGGCACCGTACAGGGAAAGGGTCATGGTAATGCTGGAGGTGATCACCGTCATATGACGAATGTTATCGGCCTGGTCATCATTGAGGGCAATGACCTGAGTGGTATCGGCGTTTTCGCTGGCTGCCAGATGGAGCGCATTGCTGTCCACTGTCAATCGCCACCAGGGGCTATGCGTGCCCATGTAACGAAACAGCAAATTTTGCTCCAGATCGTCAATCATGCTTTCTCCCGGGCACGCTTAATTGCACGCAATGTGTGCATTTCCAGTCGGATGATCCGCAACGAGATCATGCGAGTACCGACGTAAAGTTATTGTTTTTTCCAGTAATCTTATATTAGAACGAGAATGACAAAAAAGGATACAGACGAATGAATATTCCGGTAACGGATTATGACTCTCCCCCGACAGTCTTTAATAATTGTGATCGCTTTTCACAATTTCGGGAGGAAAAGATTAAGGATAAGTGATGAATGCGAGGTTTGAAGCGGAATAAAAAATGTCGGCGCTTCCTCAAGGGAAGACACCGACATTTTACGGGCTAACGATTAGACGGCAGGGCGAGCAATGACGCTACGGGTTTCCATGCGAACTTCCGCAATCGTCACGTCGATGACCTCGGTGACTTTATAGACCTGTTCCCCTTTAATCTGGACAGTGCCATTTTCCTGGCTGCAGATTAGCTCGTCGCGCACGGCGTGCAAGAACGGGGCTGGAATAAAGGCCACTGCGCCGTTATCGACCAGACGTACGCGCATACCACCGCGGCTGACGTCGATAATCTCGGCTGCAAAGCGCGTCTCGGTCCCGGCTTTGTCTTTCAGGTAGCGGGCATACAGCCAGTCACCGACATCGCGTTCTGCCATGCGGTTCAGGCGACGACGTTCCGCCATCTGCACGGTGGTTTCATCACCCGGACGCGCAATGGATTCACCTTTAACGATCGCTTTCAGCAGGCGGTGGTTAACCATATCGCCGTACTTACGGATCGGTGAAGTCCAGGTCGCGTACGCTTCCAGGCCCAGGCCAAAGTGCGGACCCGGCTCAGTGCTGATTTCAGCAAAGGACTGGAAGCGACGAATGCGGCTGTCGAGGAAGCCGGAAGGCTGGGCATCCAGCTCGCGACGCAGCTTACAGAAGCCATCGAGGGTCAGCACTTCCTGCGGATCGACATGTACATCATGGGTTTTCAGCAGGGCAGCCAGCGCTTCGCTGTTCGCCGGGTCAAAACCGGTGTGCACGTTATAAATACCAAACCCGAGTTTGTCGCGCAGCACGCGGGCGGCGCAGATGTTAGCCGCAATCATCGACTCTTCGACGATACGGTTCGCAATGCGGCGCGGTTCGGCGACGATTTCCAGCACTTCACCTTTATCACCGAGAATAAAGCGGTAGTCAGGGCGATCTTTAAACACCAGCGCGTGGGTTTTACGCCATTCGCTGCGGCTCAGGCAGATGCGCTGCAGAAGGCGAATCTGATCGGCAATGGCGTCATTATCCGGTTTCCAGCTGCCGCTGTTTTCCAGCCAGTCAGAGACCTCGTCGTACACCAGTTTGGCTTTCGATTCGATATTTGCCGCAAAGAACGTGATGTTCTCTTCGATAGTGCCGTCGGCAGCAACGGTCATCTGGCAGGCCAGCACTGGCCGCACTTCGTTGGCGCGCAGCGAACACAGGTTATCGGACAGCTCACGCGGCAGCATCGGGATGTTAAAGCCCGGCAGATAGTTGGTGAAAGCGCGAATTTTGGCCGAGTCGTCCAGTTTGGTGCCAGCAGCAATCCATGCGGTAGGATCGGCGATCGCCACGGTCAACAGCAGTTTGCCATCTGCCGTTTCTTCCACATACAGCGCATCGTCCATATCTTCGGTGCTGGCGCTGTCGATGGTGACGAAGTTCAGGGCGGTCAGATCGCGACGCGCAAGACCTTCGTCCAGCATCTCAGTCGCTGCGCCTTCTGGTGCCTCTTTTTCCAGATTATGACGTGCCAGCGTCACCCACCACGGCACGAAGTGATCGTCGCCGAAGGTAATAAACTGGGTCAGCTCGGCATAAAAACCACGGTCGCCTTTCAGAGGATGACGGCGCATTTCAGCCACGGCCCAGTCACCCTCTTTAAAATCGTGCTCAACGCCACGTTCGGCGCGGCAGGGAATCGCGTCTCTCAGCAGAGGATGGTCCGGAATGATGGACAGACGGTCATCTTTCTTCACAACCTTACCGACAAAACGGGTCAGGAAGGGTTCAATCAATACTTCAGGTTCGGCCGATTCACGATCCTTTTCAGTATGAATCACCGCGGTAACGCGATCGCCATGCATCACTTTCTTCATCTGCGGAGGCGGGATGAAGTAGCTTTTCTGTGCATCGACTTCAAGGAAGCCAAAGCCTTTTTCCGTGGCTTTTACGACCCCTTCGGCACGCGGCGTCTGGGAATGCAGTTGCTGTTTAAGCTGCGCTAGCAGCGGGTTGTCCTGGAGCATAATGATCTATTTTGGTGGCCATTGAGCGGCTGACAGTTTTACGCGATTCTGCCTGGTACAGCAAGCGCTCTTTAGGCGATTTGTATGGTTATTCGCCCCTGCGGATGGCGATTTTGAGGCGATTAAGCCAGCCGCAAAACGCGCTCCAGGTGAGCAGGTTAATCGCCTGCGCTGCCGGAATGCCTTCATCCGTAAGGGGAGTGAAATGGGCCGCGCTGAACTGATCCGGCGAGCGGGCAAGCTGGTCCACTGCACGCGAAAGTGCGGCATCAACGGCGCCCTGCGGCGGGCTGGTGTAAAGACCGCTGAGCAGAATATCACCCGTCAGGTCGAGCTGGGCAGGCTCGTGGCACAGCACCGGCGCCAGATCCCGTAACCAGGGTTCGGCGTGCCAGCGTGCAAGCGACTCAAGCTGGTGGCTGCTGGCGTAACGTAGCTCGACTTCCGGCACCCCGTATACCCACGCATTCAGCTCGCTATCAGCGTTGTTTATCATGGCGTGCGGCGGAATATGGTGACCCGGTAGCCAGCGAACGGGATGGCCCAGCAACGCCTGACACACCGCCACTACCCGCGCCTGAAAACCAATAAAGCCGATAATCTGGTTGAGGGTGACAATGTCGTACACCGTCAGGCCCACTTCATCGAGCTGCTGCTGGGCTTTGCTGTCGATCACATCGGGGGAGCTGGCAAGCTGGCGGGCGTACTGGGTTATCTGGGCGAGGCGGCGGTTGCTTTCACGGGAAGAGTCAGGACCGGGGAGCGGGGCGAGAAGTGCGGCGTAGTAATTACACAGACGCTGGACCCCACACGCCTGGGCCACGGTCAGCGCGGTGCTGAGCCGATCGTAGGCATTGAGGGTGCGCAGGCGACATACCGGCACGCTGCGCGGGAAAAAGAGCTCACACATCGCCCGGGCCGGATTCATCCAGCGTTCGCAGGCCGTCAGCAGCGAGGCGGGTAACGCCACGTTCAGTAAAAAACGGTCGTCGACGTGTGCGGCTTCGGGAACCAAAGGCAGGACTTCCGTCGGGCTACTGCTGGACTGGGTCTCATGATACCAGTGGCCTTTGCCAGAAATTCGGCGTTGTTCCATGTGCGTTCCTTGATCTCAAAATGGCGATCAATATCCTGGCGTATGGCGGATAAGCAGAAAAATATTGTTAGGTGATAACAAATAGCAGAACGGAATAACGAAAGGGGAGCAGGGCGGAAGGAGCAGGCCCGGCAGGCCATTGCTGCCGGGCAGACTTTCCCGTGATAACGGGAAGGTAACGAACTTATTTGATTTCCAGCTCGTTCATTGCAGCGATGTTGAAACCGCCGTCAACGTGAACCACTTCACCAGAGATACCGGCAGAGAGGTCAGAGCACAGGAATGCTGCAGAGTTACCCACGTCTTCGATAGTCACGGTGCGACGAATTGGGGTGACCGCTTCGCAGTGCGCCAGCATTTTACGGAAGTCTTTGATGCCCGATGCCGCCAGAGTACGGATAGGACCGGCAGAGATACCGTTGACGCGCACGCCTTCCGGACCCATCGCGTTCGCCATGTAGCGTACGTTAGCTTCCAGAGAGGCTTTCGCCAGACCCATCACGTTGTAGTTAGGGATTGCACGCTCAGCACCCAGGTAGGACAGGGTCAGCAGCGCTGAGCCCGGATTCAGCATCTCGCGGCAGGCTTTCGCCATGGCAACGAAGCTGTAGGAGCTGATGTCGTGGGCGATTTTGAAGCCTTCGCGGGTCACGGCGTTCACGTAGTCACCATCCAGCTGATCGCCTGGTGCAAAACCGATCGAGTGAACGAAGCCGTCAAATTTCGGCCAGGTTTTTGCCAGTTCAGCAAACATGCCATCGATGCTTTCATCTTGAGCAACGTCGCATTCCAGAACAATGCTTGAACCCAGCTGCGCGGCAAACTCTTCTACGCGGCCTTTCAGCTTCTCGTTCTGGTAGGTGAATGCCAGCTCAGCGCCTTCGCGATGCATAGCCTGTGCGATGCCGTATGCGATGGACAGTTTGCTGGCAACGCCAGTCACCAGAATGCGCTTACCGGAAAGAAAACCCATAGCTCTTAATCCTTATATTCATTGTTGTGGCGGCTGTCGTCTGTTGGACAACCGTCGTTAAAACGCGGCGATGATAGCATGAGCCGCGTACAGTGTTAATCCGACCACTTCATACAGCGTGGGTCAGCGGTCTTTTCGCCATGCATCGGCGGTTAAGGCTTCGCCAAAATGACCGGCGATTAAACGTTTTGTCAGGTCGTGAAGCGGGGAGGCCAGCACCGAGGCGGTACTGCCGCGCTCCACGACCGCGCCTTCGTGCATCACCAGCACCTGGTCGCTGATGTGCTTCATCATTCCCAGGTGCTGGGTCACATAGATATAGGAGATACCCTGTTTCTCCTGCAACTCCAGCATCAGGTTGATTAACTGTGAACGCATCGACATATCCAGCGAAGCCAGCGCTTCGTCAGCGATAATGACTTTGGGCCGCAGGATCAGCGCGCGGGCGAGGCCCAGACGCTGCTTCTGGCCGGGTGCCAGCATGTGCGGATAATAGCTGACGTGATCGGGCAACAGCCCGACCATGCGCAGGGTTTCGATGATCTGCTTGCGGCGCGCGTCAAACTCGAGGTCAGTGTTCAGCCGCAGGGGGAAATCGAGGATCTGCGAGATGCGCTGGCGCGGATTCAGTGACGTTGACGGGTCCTGGAAAATCATGCGGATCCGCTGGCTGCGGAACGAGTAATCGCCAAACTTCAGCAGATGGTCGTCAATCAGCACTTCGCCATCCGACGGCTCGATCATCCCGGCCAGCATTTTCGCCAGCGTCGATTTCCCCGAACCGTTTTCGCCAATGATCGCCAGGGTCTGCTTTTCGCGCAGGGTAAAGCTCAGGGGTTTAACCGCCTCGACGGTCTGGCGATGGAACAGGCCGGTGCGATAGCGAAAGGTCTTACTCAGGTTGCGCACTTCCAGCAGGGTTTCGACCATGTCACTCTCTCTCCATGTTCAGCGGGAAATGGCAGGCATACAGATGGTTTTTGGCTCCGGCCAGCCGCGGGGTTTCAATACATTCGCGCTGGGCATACGGGCAGCGTGGCCCCAGTCGACAGCCGATCGGCAGCTGTTCCAGCAGCGGGATCGCCCCCGGCAGGGTGTTGAGGCGGCTTTTATGCGGCATCGAGCTACCAAAATCAGGGATCGCACGGATTAACGCCTGGGTATACGGATGATGTGGCGTGGCGATAAGATCTTCGCTGCCGGCGGTTTCAACCGTTTGTCCGCAGTACATAACGTCGATTTTATCCGCCCATTTGCTCAGCATCTGCAGGTCGTGGCTGATCAGCAAAATGGTGGTGTTGTTATTCTGATTCAGCCGCGTCAGCAGACGGAAAATCTGCGCCTGCGTCGTCGGTTCCATGGCGTTCGTCGGTTCATCGGCAATAAGCAGGCGCGGCTGGTTGGCCAGCGCAATAGCGATCATCACTTTCTGACACTCACCGTCGGTCAGTTCGTAGGGGAAGCTGCGCATCGCATCTTTATGATCTTTAATGCCCACCCGGTGCAGCAGTTCGATGGCCCGGCGCTTGCGCCAGCCAAAACGTCGCCACCAGCGGCCTTTGTAGGTCCAACTGGGGATGTTCTGCATCAGCTGTTTGCCCACCCGTTCCGACGGGTCGAGACAGGACTGCGGCTCCTGGAAAATCATCGAGACGTTATGGCCCACCAGCTTGCGACGCTCCCGTGCGGAGAGACGCAGCAGATCGATATCGTCAAAGCGCATGCGGTCGGCGGTGACCCGCCAGTTGTCCTTCGCCACCCCACAGATCGCCTTGGCAATCAGGCTTTTGCCGGAACCTGATTCGCCCACCAGGCCGCGGATCTCACCTTCGCTTAACGTGATGCTCACCCGGTCAACGGCCTTGACCCAGCCTTCGCCGGTTTTAAATTCAATCGTCAGATTGCGAATATCCAGTAACGGCATTATTCCACCCCCGCCACAATGGCGCGACGCACGCCGTCGCCAAGCAGGTTAACCAGCAGGACGCTTACCATAATGGCCGCGCCGGGCAGCATCACCGTCCAGGGGGCGACGTAGATCAGTTCCAGCGCGTCGCCCAGCATGGCGCCCCATTCCGGAGAGGGCAACTGCGCGCCGAGATCGAGAAAGCCAAGCGCGGCGATGTCGAGGATTGCCATCGACAACGCGCGGGTGATTTCGGTGACCATCCCGGAGGCGATATTGGGCAACACGGCAAACCACAGAATATTGGTGGTGGTTGCGCCATCCAGACGGGCGGCGACCACATACTCTTTCTCCAGCTCATCGTGAACCAGGCTGTACACCGAGCGCACCATGCGCGGCAGCAGGGCCAGCCAGACGGCAAACATCGCGTGGGTCAGATGCGGCCCGGCGAACGCCACCACGATGATCGCCAGCAGCAGAGACGGGATCGACAGCAGGGTATCCAGAATGTGGTTCATCACTGCCGAGCGCAGCCCGTGGGTGGCACCCGCGAAAATGCCCAACAGCAGGCCGCACAGGGTGGCGGCCAGGGTGACCACGAATGCGCCACCGACGGTAGGGGCCGCGCCGCTCAACAGGCGGCTTAACACATCCCGGCCCAGATCGTCGGTGCCGAGGAAGAACGACACTTCGCCGTAGCGCGACCATGAAGGCGGCAGCAGCTGATAGCCAAGGAACTGCTGGTCGAGGCCGTACGGCGCAAACCATGAACCTAACACGCACAGCAGCACCAGGCCGCCGCAGCCGTACAGGCCGATCATGGCCGTGGTGTCGCCGTAAAATTTACGCCACACGGTGCGCAGCGCACCGGGCGTGCGCTTTTCACTGTATACGCTATCGTAAGGCATACCATTCCTTATGTTTCAGCGGGTTAGCCATAGCGCCCAGAATATCGGATATCACGTTAACGATGATCACCAGCGCGCCGATGACCATCACCCCGGCGGAGATGGCGGCGTAGTCCTGCTGGCGGATGGCGTTGATCAGCCAGCGCCCCAGACCCGGCCAGCTAAAGACCATTTCGGTGATCATCGCCAGCGTCAGCATGGTGGAGAACTGCAGGCCAAGGCGCGGGATCACCGGCGGCAGGGCGTTGTGCAGCACGTGGCGACGCAGAATGGTCAGGCGCGACAGCCCGCGCGTGGCGGCGGCTTTAACATAGTTCTGATCAAACACCTCAATGGTACTGATGCGCATCAGGCGGATCACCTCGGTGGTGGGTGCCACGGCAAGCGTCAACACCGGCAGCACCATGTGCCGCACCGCGCTGACAATCATCTCGTCCCGCCAGACGGAATCGGACAGCCAGGCGTCAATAATGGCAAAGCCGGTAACGGTTTTCACCGCATACAGCAGATCAAAACGTCCGGAAACCGGCAACCAGCCGAGCGTGAGGGAGAAGAACAGCGTCAGCAGCAGCGCCAGCCAGAACACGGGCACCGAAAAGCCCAGCAGGGCCACGGCGCTGATCAGCTTGTCCTGCCATTTGTTGCGGGTGATCCCGGCGAGCATCCCGACCGGGATCCCCACCATCAGCGCAAAGCTGAACGCCAGGATACACAGCTCCATGGTGGCGGGAAACACCTCTTTAAGCTGCTCGGCAATCGGCTGGCCGTTAATGCTGGAGACGCCAAAATCCCAGTGCAGCAGCCCTTCAAACCAGAACCGCCACGCATTCCACAGCGAGGCGCCCTGCAAGGGGGCATGAGGGGTAAAATAGCTCAAGCTAAAGCCAATAAAGGTCAGACAGAAGAGGGTGACCAGCAGCAGCAGCAGCCGACGTAAGGTAAAAATAATCACGGTTTTTTCACCTCTTCTTGCTCGACGCGGGACACGCCCGCAAACGAGGCGTTACCAAACGGGCTGAGTACCAGCCCTTTAATGTCGTAACGGTACGCCTGCAGACGCAACGACGAGGCCAGCGGCAGCACCGGCAGTTCGTTCGCCAGAATCTGCTGGGCTTCATCGTAAGCATCGATGCGGGCCGAAAGCTGCTGCGTCGAGAGTGCTTTGCGCAGAATGTCGTCGAATTCACGATGGCACCAGTGGGCATAGTTGGTCTGCGAATCGATCGCCGCGCAGCTCAATAATGGCCGGAAGAAGCTGTCCGGATCGTTACTGTCCGTCGCCCAGCCTGACAGGGTTAAATCATGATTCATGTCCATCAGGCGCGCCTCCTGAAAACGGCCCTCTACCGGCACAATCACTACCTTCACACCCACCTGCGCCAGGTCGGCCTGCAGCAGCTCGGCGGTTTTCAGCGGGCTGGGGTTCCAGGCCTGCGAGCTGGTAGGCACCCACAGCTGCAGGGTGAGATTATTCGCCCCCAGCGCCTTAAGCTGTTCGCGTGCTTTATCCGGATTGTATTCCGTAATTTTAGCCTCGCTATCGTAAGCCCACGAGGCCCGAGGCAAGATTGAGGCGGCGGTTTCGGCAGTGCCGTAATAAATGGACTGCATCAGGCGCTGGTTATTGATTGCCAGTGCCAGCGCGTGGCGCACCGCGGGGTTATTCAGCGGCGGCTTATTGGTGTTAAAGGCCAGATACGCGATATTCATACCCGGGCGCAGCGTCAGGCGCAGGCGCGGATCGTCGCGCAGGATGGACAGCTGACTGGCGGCAGGCCAGGCCAGCACATCGCACTCGCCGGTCAGCAGCTTCGACAGGCGACCCGTTCCGCCAGAGCCTAAGTCGACCACCACCTGCGGCATCAGCGGCGTACCGCGCCAGAATTTTTCATGCCGCTGCAGGCGCACATACTGGCCCGCGCGATATTCGGCTATCTGGAAAGGACCGGTGCCCACCGGCTGGCGGTCAATCTGCTCCTGCTTATCCTGCAGCGTCAGCTGGGTCGCGTATTCGTCGGACATCACCGAGGCATAGTGCGTGGCCAGGTGCCACAGGAAAGAGGCATCCGGGCGTGCCAGAGTGAACTCTACCGTGCGGTTATCCAGCTTGCGTACGTTTTTAACCGTATCGGCAAACTGCAGGCTGTCGAAATAGGGGAAGCTGCCGCCGTTGACATAGTGCCATGCATGGTTGCGGTTAAAGATGCGCTGGAAGGTAAACACCACGTCGTCGGCATTGAGCTTGCGGGTCGGTTTAAACCACGGCGTGGTCTGGAAGCTGACATCATCGCGCAGCCGGAAACGGTAGGTGGCCCCGTTGTCTAACACTTCCCAGCTCTCTGCCAGCTCTGGCACCAGGCGATAAGTATAAGGATCCACATCCAGCAGGCGGTCATACAGCTGCGCGGCGAGGGTATCGACGATCAGGCCGCTGCTGGCTTTCTGTGGATTGAAGGTATTAACCTGCCCGCTAACGCAGTAGACAAAGCCGCTGTCGCGAATATCACCGCGGTTTGCTGGCGTGGGCGCGGCAATAGCCTGGCTGCATAACAGACCGAGCGCAATCAGGGACGAGAAAACCAGACGCATAATTTTTAGGGTTTTTAGTGACGATCTGCAAAGTGTATCGCACTTACACCTGCTTCGTAAAAATGTCTGCGGGTAAGTGCCGATAATGTCAGCGCATTTGATGCTTTTTGAGCAATGCCCTTAATTGATGGTAGGTCAGACCCAGCCGTTCAGCCGCGCGTTTCTGATTAAATTTTGCCTCGTTCAGGCTCTTCTCCAGCAGCTGTTTTTCCTGATCCAACTGGAACTGGCGTAAATCCAGCGGCAGGGTCGGTGAACCCGGCGTCCGCGGTGCGTCAGGCTGCGGCTGTGCAGGGCGATGAAACGGGTCGATCACAATCTGATCCAGCTCGGTCTCGCTGCTGCCGTGGCGATACACCGAACGCTCAACCACGTTTTTTAGCTCGCGGATATTGCCCGGCCAGCGATAGTCCAGCAGCGTCTCGCGGGCGCCGTCGCTAAAGCCCGGGAACAGCTGAAGGCCCAGTTCGCGGCACATCTGAATGGCGAACTGCTCAGCCAGCAGCATGATATCGCTGCGCCGCTCGCGCAGGGGCGGGAGCTGCACCACGTCAAACGCCAGCCTGTCGAGCAGGTCTGCACGGAACTTATCGTGCTCGACCATCTCCGGGAGATTGGCGTTGGTGGCGCAGACCAGCCGCACGTTCACCTGCAGGGGCTGACTGCCGCCCACCCGCTCGAGCTCGCCATACTCAATGACGCGCAGCAGTTTTTCCTGCACCAGCATCGGGGCGGTTGCCAGCTCGTCAAGGAACAATGTCCCGCCGTCGGCGCGCTCAAAGCGGCCCGGATGGCGTTTTTGCGCGCCGGTAAACGCGCCAGCCTCATGGCCAAACAGCTCCGTATCAAGCAAGTTCTCGTTCAGGGCGGCGCAGTTCAGGGAGATAAACGGCCCGTCCCAGCGCCCGGACAGGTAGTGAAGCCGGTTAGCGATCAGCTCTTTGCCGGTTCCGCGTTCGCCGATAATCAGCACCGGCTTATTGAGCGGGGCCAGGCGCGATACCTGCTCCAGCACTTCGAGAAAGCTGTTAGCTTCCCCAAGTAAATTGTCTTTAAATTCTGTCATGATGAAATTAACCACTTATTAGTGTGATTCACTAAGCGAGAGTAGAATCGATCGGGCGAAAAAGCAATCACCTTATTGAAAATCAATGACATAAAAAACTGGCACGGAAATTGTATTAGCTACTCAGCAGGGCTTAGCCCGATAACAGAAATGTGAGGATTGAATTATGGGTATTTTTTCTCGTTTTGCCGACATCGTGAACGCCAACATCAACTCTCTGCTGGAAAAGGCCGAAGATCCGCAGAAGCTGGTGCGTCTGATGATTCAGGAAATGGAAGATACGCTGGTCGAAGTGCGTTCCACCTCCGCCCGTGCGCTGGCAGAGAAAAAGCAGTTATCGCGTCGTATCGAACAAGCAACGGCTCAGCAGACCGAATGGCAGGAAAAAGCGGAGCTGGCGCTGCGTAAAGATAAAGACGATCTGGCCCGCTCGGCGCTGATCGAAAAACAGAAAATGACCGACATCGTGGCGACGCTGGAGCAGGAAGTCACGCTGGTAGATGAAACGCTCGTCCGGATGAAAAAAGAGATCGCTGAGCTTGAGAACAAACTGAGCGAAACCCGTGCGCGTCAGCAGGCATTGACCCTGCGTCATCAGGCGGCGAATTCTTCCCGCGACGTGCGTCGTCAGCTCGACAGTGGCAAAATTGATGAGGCGATGGCCCGTTTTGAGTCATTCGAACGCCGTATCGATCAGATGGAAGCCGAAGCGGAAAGCCACGGATTTGGCAAACAGAAATCGCTGGATCAGCAGTTTGCCGACCTGCAGGCCGATGATGCCATTAGCGAACAGCTGGCTGCGCTGAAAGCCAAAATGAAACAAGACAACCAATAATAACACCTGCGGCGTCATGTGCTGGCGCCGCCACTCATCGTAAGACAAGGAGTACACATGAGCGCGCTTTTCCTGGCCATTCCACTGACCATTTTCGTGCTGTTTGTTTTGCCGATCTGGCTGTGGCTGCATTACAGCAACCGTTCTTCCCGGGGCGAGCTGTCGCAAAGCGAACAGCAGCGGCTGGGACAGTTAACCGACGACGCGAAAAAAATGCGTGAACGTATTCAGGCGCTGGAAGCCATCCTGGATGCGGAACATCCGAACTGGAGGGATCGTTAATGGCCGGACTGAATCTGAATAAAAAGCTGTGGCGAATTCCCCAGCAGGGGATGGTACGCGGCGTCTGCGCCGGACTGGCGCACTACCTCGACGTGCCGGTGAAGCTGGTGCGCGTGGTCACGGTGCTCTCCATTTTCTTTGGCCTGGCCTTTATTACCCTGGTGGCCTATATCATTTTATCCTTCGTGCTGGATCCGATGCCGGACAGCGCGATGAATAGTGAAGACGCCCCCACCAGCAGTGAGCTGCTGGATGCGGTCGATGCCGAACTGGCTGCCGGTGAGCAACGTCTGCGCACAATGGAGCGATATGTCACCTCTGATACCTTCTCGCTGCGAAGCCGTTTTCGTCAGCTTTAACTGAGAGAACTGATATGAATCAACGCTGGCAACAAGCCGGGCAACAGGTCAAGCCGGGCCTTAAATTCGCAGGGAAGCTGGTTCTACTCACCGCACTGCGCTACGGCCCGGCTGGCGTGGCGGGCTGGGCGATTAAATCGGTTGCCCGCAAACCCCTCCGGATGCTGCTGGCGGTGGCACTGGAGCCGATGCTGAAAAAGCTGGCAAAACGCGTTTCCCGCCGTTACTTCTCCTGACCTCCCCCTTACCTGAGCCCTTTTCTTTATCCGGAGAGGGCAGGCAACGTTTCACTACTTTTTTCATCTTTCTTTGCGGCAGTTCACAATAATGCGCTGAGCTGCTTTCTGAATCTCTTTTTCTCCTCTCTGGTCCGTTGACAGATATTTTTCATGGGAGTAGATTGCCCTCCGTGGGACCGCTACCATGGAAAATAATGTGAACGCTAAAATTAAAAGTTTAATACGTTTTGTTTACGGAGAGTCTTTTTCTGACGTGCATTGGAAGGTGCTGATTGAGAAAATTGACAACGCTGGGGCTGTAATTACTGAAAAGCGTAAAGCAGGATGGGATGAAAAAGATATTGTCCTGATTACCTATGCAGATCAGTTCTCGGGAAAAGGGGAGAAAGCACTGCCGGTATTTACCCGATTTTATAATGACTGGCTTTCTCACTCCTTTTCTCATGTTCATCTTTTGCCTTTTTATCCCTGGTCTTCTGATGATGGTTTTTCCGTTATTGATTATCACGCCGTCGCACCTGAAAGCGGGACGTGGAATGACATTGCTGACTTAAAAAAGTCAACCAATTTAATGTTTGATTTTGTTTGCAACCATATGTCGGCAAAAAGCCAGTGGTTTGCGCATTACCTTAATCAAACGCCTGGCTATGAAGACTTTTTTATTTCAGTCGATCCTCAAACCGACTTATCGGCAGTAACACGCCCGCGGGCATTGCCTCTTTTGACGCCTTTCACCCTACATGATGGAACCGTCCGGCATCTGTGGACCACCTTCAGCGAGGACCAGGTCGATCTCAATTTCGCCTCGCCTCAGGTGCTGATTGCGATGGTAGACGTGCTGCTTCATTATCTTGTTGAAGGGGCGAACTATATCCGCCTGGATGCCGTCGGATTTATGTGGAAGACTCCTGGAACCAGCTGCATTCATCTTGAGCAAACCCACCGCCTTATCCAGCTCTTTCGCGCCATTACGGATGTTGTGGCGCCGGGCACGGTGCTGATCACCGAGACAAACGTTCCGCATAAAGACAACATCTCTTACTTTGGCGATGGCGAAAATGAAGCGCAGATGGTGTATCAGTTCTCTCTGCCTCCGCTTGTGCTGCACGCCGTTCATTGTCAGGATGTCCAGGCGCTCTGTCGGTGGGCGGCGTCACTGACGCTACCTTCACAACAAACCACCTGGTTTAATTTTTTGGCGTCGCACGATGGTATCGGGCTCAATCCTTTACGCGGTATTTTACCCGAGTCAGAGATCCTCGCCCTGGTAGAAACACTGCAGAGCGAAGGCGCGCTGGTTAACTGGAAAAATAATCCTGATGGCACGCGAAGTCCATATGAAATAAATGTCGCCTACCTTGATGCATTAAGCCCGAAGGCGAGCGACGATAATCAGCGGATTGCCCGCTTTATCCTGGCACATGCCGTACTGTTGAGTTTCCCGGGCGTACCCGCCATCTATATCCAAAGTATTATTGGATCCCGTAATGATTATGCCGGGGTAGAGCGACTGGGATATAACCGTGCCATTAACCGGAAAAAATACAGCGCCGGTGAAATAGATTGCGAGCTCGAGGATAAGAGTAACCTTCGGCATAAAATTTATCATCGATTGAAAAGTTTAATTGCGGTGCGTCGGGCAGAAAAAGCGTTCCATCCAGACAGTCAGTCGATTTTTGAGACATCTGGGGAGCATGTTTTTAAGATTATTCGTACGGCAGATAATGGCGAGCGTATTACTGCATTGTTTAATTTCAGCGATCAAAATCTAAACATTCATTCAAGTATTGAAACCGGCAGGGAATTAATTACCGGAAGCGATATTAATGGTACGACTCTGACCCTTAATCCATGGCAGGTTATGTGGATTAAAGAAAACTAAAAAAGGACCTTAAAAATGAAAATGCCCCGGATAGTGCTGATGTCAGCACTGGTTTCGTGCGCCCTGTTATCAGGCTGCAAGCAAGACAAACAGTCTGCAGTCACCATTGAGTTTATGCACTCGTCAGTCGAACAGGAGCGTCAGGCGGTTATTACGAAACTGATTGAGAAATTCGAAAAAGAGAATCCCACCATCCGGGTGAAGCAGGTGCCGGTGGAAGAGGATGCCTACAACACCAAGGTGATTACCCTGGCCCGAACCGGGGCCCTGCCGGAAGTGATCGAAATCAGTCACGATTACGCCAAAGTCATGGATAAAGAGCAGTTGCTGGACCGTGCCGCTATTAGCGAAGCCATTAACGCCGTAGGTGAAAGCACTTTCTACGACGGGATCTTGCGCGTTGTTCGCACTGAAGATGGCAAAGCCTGGACGGGTGTGCCGATCAGCGCCTGGCTTTCCGGCGTC
Organism: Silvania sp.; assembly: GCF_051656365.1. Lineage (NCBI taxonomy): Bacteria > Pseudomonadati > Pseudomonadota > Gammaproteobacteria > Enterobacterales > Enterobacteriaceae > Silvania > Silvania sp. Next base: position 79,860 of record NZ_JBOGBT010000024.1, read on the forward strand.
TGGTACCACAAAGACGTGCTTGCCGCCGCGGGTCTTGAGGAGCCGAAAAACTGGGAACAGTTGCTGAAAGCCAGCCAGACGTTTAACGACCCGGCCAACAAACATTACGGCATTGCCCTGCCTACCGCTGAAAGCGTGATGACTGAGCAAGCGTTCTCGCAGTTTGCCCTGTCGGGTGGCGCAAACGTGTTTGATGTTAAAGGCAATATCGAAATTAATACCCCTGAAATGGCAAAAGCGCTGGCGTTGTATAAACGTCTGGCGGCGACCACCATGCCGGGATCGAACGATGTTATGGAGATCAAGGACGCCTTTATGAACGGCTCTGCGCCAATGGCCGTTTACTCCACCTACATCCTGCCGGCCGTCTTCAAAGACGGAACTCCCGCCAATCTGGGATTTGTCGTCCCGACTGAAAAATCCTCAGCGGTCTACGGCATGGTCACGTCGCTGACCATCACTAGCGGGCAAACCGAAGAAGAAACCAAAGCGGCAGAGAAATTTGTCACCTGGATGGAGCAGGCTCAAAACGCTACCGACTGGGTAATGATGTCCCCGGGTGCCGCGCTGCCAGTGAACAAGCTGGTGGTCGGCACCGAAACCTGGAAAAACAACGAGGTGATCAAAGCCTTTGGACAGTTGCCTTATGAGCTGATCTCTCAGTTCCCGAATATCCAGGTATTTGGCGCCGTGGGCGACAAAAATTTCACCCGCATGGGCGACGTAACAGGTTCCGGCATCATCAGTTCCATGGTGCATAACGTGACGGTGGGGCAACAGGATCTCAGCGCAACGTTAAGCAACAGCCAGAAGCAACTGACTGACCTGATTTCACAACGATAGGAGCGCACTGCGCAAGGGAATTATGAAGACGTTGTTTTCTGGTCGTTCAGATATGCCTTTCGCCATGCTGCTGTTGGCCCCCAGCCTGATTTTGCTGGGGGGCCTGGTAGCCTGGCCGATGATTTCCAACATTGAAATCAGCTTTTTACGCTTGCCCTTAAACCCGCGAGTGAGTGCGGTGTTTGTCGGGCTGGATAACTACATCCGCATCCTGAGTGACGCAGCCTTCTGGCACTCCTTATGGATGACGTTCTGGTATACGGCGCTGGTAGTGCTGGGGAGTACCGGGTTGGGATTGGCCGTCGCCATCTTCTTTAACCGGGAGTTTCGCCTGCGTAAAACGGCGCGTTCTCTGGTGATCCTCTCCTATGTCACACCGTCGATCTCGCTGGTGTTTGCCTGGAAGTACATGTTCAACAACGGCTATGGAATTGTGAACTATCTGGGCGTGGATCTGCTGCATCTCTATGACCAGGCCCCGCTGTGGTTCGACAACCCTGGCAGCAGTTTTGTGCTGGTGGTGCTGTTCGCTATCTGGCGCTATTTCCCGTACGCGTTTATCTCGTTCCTGGCGATTTTGCAGACCATTGATAAGTCGCTGTACGAAGCGGCGGAAATGGACGGGGCGAACGCGTGGCAGCGTTTTCGCATCGTCACGCTGCCCGCGATTATGCCGGTGCTGGCAACGGTCATTACCTTGCGAACCATCTGGATGTTTTACATGTTTGCGGATGTGTATCTGCTGACCACCAAGGTCGATATTCTGGGCGTTTATCTCTACAAAACTGCCTTTGCATTCAACGATCTGGGTAAAGCCGCCGCCATCTCTGTGGTGCTGTTCGTGATCATTTTCGCCGTCATTCTGCTGACCAGAAAAAGGGTAAACCTCAATGGCAACAAATAAACGCGTACTGGGCCGTATTGGTTTTTATCTGGGGCTGGCGGTGTTTCTGATTATCACGCTTTTCCCGTTCTTTGTGATGCTGATGACCTCATTCAAGAGTGCGAAAGAGGCGATATCGCTGCATCCAACGATTCTGCCGCAGGACTGGACGCTGCAGCATTACATCGACATCTTTAATCCGTTGATCTTCCCGTTTGTGGATTATTTCCAGAACAGCATGGTGGTCTCGCTGACCTCGTCAATTATTGCCGTTTTCCTCGGCACGCTTGGGGCGTACGCCCTGTCCAAACTACGTTTCAAAGGGCGGGCGACCATTAATGCGAGCTTTTACACCGTCTACATGTTCTCCGGGATTTTGCTGGTGGTGCCGCTGTTCAAAATTATTACCGCGTTAGGTATCTATGACACCGAACTGGCGCTCATCATCACCATGGTGACTCAGACGTTGCCGACGGCGGTATTTATGCTGCGCAGCTATTTCGACACCATCCCGGATGAAATTGAAGAAGCCGCAATGATGGATGGCCTGAACCGGCTGCAAATCATCTTCCGCATCACCGTGCCGCTGGCCATTTCCGGGCTGGTGTCGGTCTTTGTCTACTGCTTCATGGTGGCGTGGAACGACTATCTTTTTGCCTCCATTTTCCTCTCCAGCGCCAGCAACTTCACGTTGCCGGTTGGGCTGAACACGCTCTTCAGTACGCCAGATTATATCTGGGGTCGGATGATGGCGGCATCGCTGGTGACGGCTCTGCCGGTGGTCATCATGTACGCGCTGTCTGAACGTTTTATTAAAAGTGGTTTGACCGCCGGTGGCGTTAAGGGCTGAGGCGGCCGATTTTAACAAGGAGTCAGTCATGAAGAAGTTAGTTGCGACAGCGCCTCGCGTAGCGGCGCTGGTGGAATATGAAGATCGTCCGGTTGCCGTTCACGAAGTGAAAATTCGCGCCCGTTTTGGTGCGCCAAAACACGGCACCGAAGTGGTGGATTTTCGCGCGGCAAGTCCCTTTATCGATGAAGAGTTTAACGCGGAGTGGCAGATGTTTACCCCGCGTGAAGAGGGGGCAGCTCGCGGGATCGAATTCGGTAAGTTCCAGCTGGGCAATATGATCGTGGGCGACATCGTCGAATGCGGTGCCGATGTGACGGAATACCGGATCGGTGACAGCGTCTGCTGCTACGGGCCCCTTCAGGAGACGGTGATCGTGAATGCCGTCAACAACTACAAACTGCGCAAAATGCCGCAGGGCGCCTCGTGGAAAAATGCCGTCTGCTATGACCCGGCGCAGTTCGCCATGAGTGGCGTGCGCGATGCCAACGTGCGGGTAGGGGATTTCGTCGTCGTTGTTGGTCTGGGGGCCATCGGGCAGATAGCCATTCAACTGGCGAAAAAAGCCGGGGCTTCCGTGGTCATTGGGGTCGATCCTATCGCTCACCGCTGCGATATTGCCCGCCGTCACGGGGCGGATTACTGTCTGAACCCGATGGGTACCGATGTCGGTCTGGAAATCAAAAAACTCACCGGTAAACAGGGTGCCGACGTGATTATTGAAACCAGCGGCTTTGCCGATGCGCTGCAGTCTGCGCTGCGCGGTCTTGCCTATGGTGGCACCATCTCCTATGTTGCCTTTGCAAAACCGTTCGCAGAGGGATTCAACCTCGGTCGCGAAGCGCATTTCAATAATGCGAAGATTGTCTTCTCCCGCGCCAGCAGTGAACCTAATCCGGATTACCCACGCTGGGACCGCAAGCGTATCGAAGAGACCTGCTGGGAACTGCTGATGAACGGTTATCTCAACTGCGAGGATCTGATCGACCCGGTGGTGACGTTTACCACCAGCGCAGAGAACTATATGCAGTATGTCGATCGGCACCCGGAACTGAGCATCAAAATGGGCATCACTTTCTAAGCTAAGGAGAGCAGACAATGAAAATCGCAACGCAAAACCAGGCTTTTTTCCCGACCACCATCCTCGAAAAATTCCAGTACATCAAAGCGATGGGATTTGATGGCTATGAGATTGACGGCAAACTGCTGGTGGAAAATCTGGACGAGGTAAAAGCCGCTATCAAAGCCACCGGCTTACCCGTCACCACCGCATGCGGCGGCTACGACGGCTGGATAGGTGACTTTATCGAAGAGCGTCGCCTGAACGGGTTACAGCAGATTGAACGTATCCTTGAAGCGCTCGCCGAAGTGGGCGGGAAGGGGATTATCGTTCCGGCTGCCTGGGGGATGTTTACCTTCCGCCTGCCGCCAATGACCTCTCCGCGCAGTCTCGAAGGCGATCGCAAAGCGGTAAGCGCTTCGCTGCGCTGGCTGGATGAAGTGGCGGCGCGCACCGGAACCACCGTCTACCTGGAGCCGCTGAACCGCTATCAGGACCATATGATCAACACCCTGGCCGATGCCCGTCGCTATATCGAAGAGAACGCCCTGAAACAGGTGCAAATCATCGGCGATTTCTATCATATGAACATTGAAGAAGATTCGATAACCGACGCGCTGCACCACAACCGGGATCTGCTGGGGCACGTGCATATCGCCGATAACCATCGCTATCAGCCGGGAAGTGGCAGCCTCGACTTTGCCACCCTGTTCGATCGGCTGCGTGCCGACAATTATCAGGGCTATGTGGTTTACGAGTGTCGTGTTCGTGCCGACGATCCTGCGCAGGCTTATCAGGACTCCCTCACTTATTTGCGTGAATGCTAAGGATGACAAGCGTGATGAGTGCTTCAACACTTTTGCCTCTGCGCGTCGCCATCATTGGTGCCGGGCAGGTTGCAGACAAAGTGCATGCCTCGTACTACGCCACGCGCAGTGATGTTCGGATGGTGGCTGTCATGGACAGCCGCCTGGAACAGGCTCAGGCGTTTGCGGAACGTCATGCTATTCCTTCTGCATGGCAGGACGCGCACGAGATGCTGCAGGCAGTAAAACCGGATGTGGTGAGCGTCTGTTCGCCTAACCGCTTTCATTTTGAACATGTTATGGCGGCGCTGGAGTCAGGGTGTCATGTGATGTGTGAAAAACCCCCCGCCATGACGCCACAACAGGCCGATGAAATGCGCGTCGCGGCCCGTAGGGCGGGAAAAGTGCTGGCGTATGATTTTCATCATCGTTTTGCACTTGATACGCAACTGCTGCGTGAAGCCGTGCTGAACGGGACATTCGGTGAAATTTACTTCACCACGGCGCAGGCCCTGCGTCGCTGCGGGGTGCCTGGCTGGGGCGTCTTTACCAATAAATCGCTGCAGGGTGGCGGACCTTTGATTGATATCGGCATTCATATGCTGGATGCCGCGATGTATGTGCTGGGCTTCCCGGCAGTAAAACGGGTGACGGCACACAGTTTCCAGAAGCTGGGAAACCGTAAAAACAGCGGTCAGTTCGGCGAGTGGGATCCCGCTCAGTTCACCGTGGAAGATGCCCTGTTTGGCACCATTGAATTCTGCAATGGCGGCGTGCTGCGTCTGGACACGTCGTTTGCGCTTAATATCCGTGAGCAGTCCATTATGAATGTCGCATTCTGCGGTGAAAAGGCCGGGGCAACGCTGTTCCCGGCGCATATCTACAACGATGAAGGCGGGATTTTACAGACGCTTAGCCAGCGTGAAGAGGCTGACGATCAGCGTCATTTACGCAGCATGGAGGCCTTTGTTCGACACGTGATGGGGGAACCCGTGATGATCGCCGATGCAGAGCAGGGGCTGGTCATCCAGCAATTAGTCGCTGCGCTGTATGAAGCAGCCGAAAAAGGGGAAAGTGTGACGTTATGCTGAACCTGTCTGTATTAACCGATCCGGACTTTTGCCCGCACAGCCTGAATAAATACGCCTCCATTATGGCCTGCGGTAACGGCTTTATGGGCATTCGCGCCACCCATGAAGAAGATTACACTCAGCAAACCCGAGGAATGTACCTTGCTGGTCTGTATCATCGCGCGGGCCATAACGAATCAAGCGAGCTGGTCAATCTTCCGGACATTACCGGCATTGATGTTGAACTGGATGGCGAGAATTTTACCCTGCTGTCAGGGGAGATCCTGAGCTGGCATCGCGAGCTGGCCTTTGCTAATGGCGAGCTACGTCGCAGCGTCGTCTGGCGCTCATCTCAAGGGAGACGCTATCGTCTCGAAAGCCGTCGTTTTGTGTCGCTGGATCAACTCCCGTTAGCGGCTATGCAACTCTCGATCACGCCACTGGATGCCTCCTCGCAGGTTGTTTTAAAAACCGGCATCGATGCGACCCAGACTAACAGCGGCAGGCAGCATCTGGATGAGATCTCGGTCAGGGTGTTTGACCCGCATTATCTGCAGGGGGTGTATGAAACCCAGGATCGCGCTGCTGATGTGGTGATCTCTGCCTGTTGTCGCCTTTCAATGGACAGCGACAGTTGCTTTACCGCTAAAAATCGCTCCATCACCGTTCACCATGCGCTGAATGTCACGCAGGGGGAGACGGTCACCCTGGAGAAACTGGTGTGGCTCACTCACCGCAGAGACAGAGCGCTGTCTATGGAGACCTTCGCGCGTAACGCTCTCACCGAACTCCAGGCCTGTGCGGCACACGGATACGCCGCCTTGCTGGCGCGTTCTGCCTGTGCCTGGGATAAGGTCTGGCACGATAGTCGGGTAGCGGTGTCGTCCACGGAAGAAAGGGATCAGATGGCGTTGGACTATGCCGTCTGGCATTTAACCGCCATGACGCCAGCCCATGACGAGCGAAGCAGTATCGCGGCTAAAGGGCTCACTGGAGAGGGGTATAAAGGGCACATCTTCTGGGATACAGAAATATTCCTGCTGCCTTTCCATCTTTTCACTCGCCCTCAGACAGCGCGCAGTCTACTGCGCTATCGTTGGTTAAACCTGCCGGGAGCACGTGAAAAAGCCCGCAGAAACGGTTGGCCTGGTGCACTTTTCCCGTGGGAGAGTGCGGCAAGCGGGCAGGAAGAGACGCCGGAGTTCGCGGCAATCAATATCCGCACCGGTGTACGCCAGAAGGTGGCATCCGCCCTGGCTGAGCACCACATTGTGGCGGATATCGCCTGGGCCGTCGTCGCTTACTGGCAGGCGACACATGATGACGCCTTCATGCGCAATGAAGGTCTGACGCTGCTGATGGAGACAGCACTGTTCTGGATGGGGCGCGCCACGAAAGTCAACGGGCGTCTGGAAATCCATGACGTGATTGGTCCGGATGAATACACGGAGCACGTCAATAACAACGCTTATACCAACTATCTGGCCTGGCAAAACGTCGCCAGTGCCCGCCAGTTCATGTCGATGTTCGGGCGGGAGGATGCGCACTTTACGGAAAACGCTAATCGCTTCCTGACTCATTTATGGCTGCCGGCGGCGAATGCCGAGGGTGTACTGCCTCAGGATGATAGCTTCATGGCGAAACCGGCTATCGATCTGAGTCGTTATAAAGAGAAAGCGGGTAAACAGACCATCCTGCTGGATTACTCCCGCGCAGAAGTGAACGAGATGCAGATCCTCAAGCAGGCGGATGTGGTGATGCTCAACTACCTGCTGCCGGAACGATTTACACCTCAGCAATGTGTCGCCAATCTGGCGTACTACGAGCCACGCACCATCCATGACTCTTCATTGAGCAAAGCCATTCACGGGATTGTTTTCGCGCGTTGCGGCGATACTGAGCGGGCATACGCCTTCTGGCGGGACGGCATCGCCATCGATCTGGGCAGCGATCCGCACAGCAGTGATGAGGGGATCCATGCTGCCGCGACAGGGGCTATATGGTCGGGGGTGATTCAGGGATTTGCGGGTGTACAGATTGTGGCCGGGGAACTGCATCTGGCGCCGAAACTTCCTGCCCACTGGCGAAAACTCACCTTCCCGTTGCGCTGGCGGAACGCAAGCATGCGCTTCACCTTTGAAAATGAAGTTATAACCATCGAGACCTCAATGCCTGTCACTCTGACGCTGTGGGGCAAAATCCTCAGTGCAGCGGGGCGGCAAAACTTTGCTTACAAGGATTTTATGACGTCCGTTTCTGGGACCGCTACCACAGAGAGGGGCCATGATGCTTAAGGCTGTTGTATTTGACCTTGATGGCGTGATTACCGACACCGCGCATCTCCATTTTCTGGCCTGGCGTGCCGTGGCGCAGGAGATTGGCATCGCCATTGACGAAACCTTCAACGAAGAACTTAAGGGGATAAGCCGCATGGACTCCCTGATGCGGATCCTGCGTCACGGTGGGAAGGAGAAGGCGTTTGACCACCCGCAGCGCCTGGCGCTGGCGAGCAAAAAAAATGCGCTCTATGTGCGGTCTCTGGCCTCGCTGACCCACGAATCACTGCTTCCCGGCATCCCCGAGGTGTTAGCTGAGATCCGCGCCGCGAACGTCAGAACAGGGCTTGCCTCTGTCTCACTGAATGCCCCGGGAATCTTACGCGCGCTGGGGATACAGCAGGCGTTTGATTTTTGCGCCGATGCCTCCCGCATTGCCTGTTCAAAACCGGATCCGGAGATCTTCCTTACGGCCTGTGCAGGGCTGAATGTTCGTCCTCAGGAGGCTATCGGCATTGAAGATGCCGCGGCTGGCGTCGAGGCAATTAACGCAGCGGGGATGCAGTCGGTGGGAATTGGACCTGGGCTGGACCATGCGGGGCTACAACTTCGTTCAACGCGGGAACTGTCCTGGAAATGTCTGACCGATTTCTGGGCCTCCCGGACGGTATTGATAAGGAACTAATAATGGCTCAACTGTCTCTGAAACATATCCAGAAAATCTATGATAACCATGTCCACGTGGTGAAGGATTTCAACCTCGAAATAGAGGATAAAGAGTTTATTGTCTTCGTCGGTCCCTCTGGATGCGGTAAATCGACGACCCTGCGTATGATTGCCGGGCTGGAGGAGATCAGTGCAGGTGAACTGGTGATCGATGGGGTCTGCATGAATGATGTCCCGGCCAAATCCCGGGATATCGCCATGGTTTTCCAGAACTACGCGCTCTACCCGCACATGACGGTCTACGACAACATGGCGTTTGGCCTGAAGATGCAAAAAATTGCGCCAGCAATCATTGAAGAGCGGGTGAACTGGGCGGCGCAAATTCTGGGTCTGCGCGATTACCTTAAGCGCAAACCTGGTGCCCTGTCCGGCGGCCAGCGCCAGCGCGTGGCATTAGGCAGGGCAATCGTGCGCGAAGCCGGGGTATTCCTGATGGATGAACCGCTCTCGAACCTCGACGCCAAGCTCCGGGTGCAGATGCGCGCTGAAATCAGCAAGCTGCACCAGAAGCTTAACACTACCATGATCTACGTGACCCACGATCAGACGGAAGCCATGACCATGGCGACCCGGATTGTGATCCTTAAAGACGGCATCATTCAGCAGGTGGGGGCACCAAAACAGGTGTATAACCAGCCTGCAAATATTTTTGTCGCGGGCTTCATCGGCTCTCCGGCGATGAATTTCATCCGCGGCGCGATAGACGATCGCTATTTCGTCACCGAAACACTGCGGCTTGAGATCCCTGAAGACAAACTCAACGCGCTGAATAGCCAGGGGTACCAGCGTAAAGCCGTGGTATTCGGCATCCGTCCGGAAGATATTGTTACGCCACAGGGCGAGGGTGAAAGCATTACCGCGAAAGTCAGCGTCGCGGAGCTGACAGGCGCCGAATTTATGCTCTACGCCAGCGTTGGGGGGCATGAACTGGTCGTTCGAGCTGGCGCATCAAATGACTATGCAGCAGGGGATAATATCGACATCCGCTTCGATATGAATAAGTGCCATTTCTTCGACGCGGAAACGGAAATGGCAATCCAATAATAAGTTCGTTCGCCGGGAATACCCATTCCCGGCTTTTGTGTTTGTTAATTATATAGGGAATATTTTAATGAGTACTCTACTAAAAAGCGCTGCGCTTGTTCTGTGCGCAGGGGTTAGCTGCGCGCAGGCAACGGAAACCGCAAAACACTGGGATTTTAATATTGGTGCTATGTATGAAATTGAAAATGTCGAAGGTCAGGGTGACGATAAAGATGGGTTATATGAACCCTCCGTGTGGTTTAATGCCACATGGGATGCCTGGACAATTGCCATGGCGATGTATCAGGAAGGGCCGGTTGACTATAGCAGCATGACCCGTGGCACCTATTTCGATCGTCCAGAATTTGAATTGCGTTATCGCATTATCGGTACCGATGACTTTGTTCTTGGCCTGACCGGCGGCTTCCGTAATTACAGTTATCATTTTAAAGATGAACAGGGTGCTAAAGACGGAACTGCAAATATGCAGCGCTACAAAATTCAGCCGGACTGGGATCTGAAACTGACCAACGACTGGCGCTTTAGCGGCTGGTTTGCCATGTATCAGTTTGCCAATGACCTGGAAGAAACCGGCTATTCTGACAGTCGGGTCGAAACTGAAACCGGCTTTACCTGGACTATCAACGAAACGATTTCGGCCAAAATTAACTACTATTTAGAGCGTGGCTTTAATATGGATAGTTCGCGCAATAATGGCGAATTTTCCACGCAGGAAATCCGCGCCTATCTGCCGGTTTCGTTAGGCAGCACCACGCTGACGCCTTATACTCGCCTCGGTCTTGATCGCTGGTCAAACTGGGACTGGCAAGACGATCCTGACCGAGAGGGGCATGACTTTAACCGACTTGGCCTGCTCTATGCCTATGATTTCAGCAATGGTTTATCGATGACCCTGGAATATGCCTATGAATGGGAACACCATGATGAAGGTGAAAGCGATCGCTTCCACTATGCAGGTATCGGGGTAAATTACGCGTTCTGACCGGTTGCACACCAGGGGTTATCGCCCCTGGTGTTAGCGCAGAGACTCAGCACAGGAAAAATGGGTGTCCACCAGCACCTTTCGCGGCGCGGGTTGACCCGCGATACGTCTGAACAGAAGCTCGCAACTCTCTTCACCCAGTTTGCGCGTCGGGATATCAAAGCCAGCGGGCACGGGGGTCAAAATGAGCGACAGCATTGGGTCACTGTAACCCGCCACTGCAACCTGCTCAGGGATCTTAATATTTAACGCATCCGCTGCACGATAGAGGCTAAGCAGCTTCATGCTGTCGGTGGCAAATACCGCATTCGGCGGGATGGGCGAGGACAACAATTGAATGGCCGCCGCGAGCGCACTTTCATGGGTATAACCGCCGTCGATGACCCACTCAGGCTTAATAGTGACCTGATGTTTTTCAAGGCTGGCCTTATAACCTGCAAGACGATCGATCGAAACGTGATAATCGAGGGGGGCATGCAGGCAGGCAATATCATGACGACCCTGTTTAATAAAAGTCTCTGTCAGTGTGGCGCTGTCATGAAAATTATCGGTGTCTACAGAGTAAATGTTCTCAAAATTACCTTCTACTTTACCGATCACAACCACTGGAATACCGTAGGCATCGAGTCTGGAGAAAAAGGACTCATTTGCCGGTGAACTCAGCATGATGATCCCTTTAATCATTTTCTGTTTTATTTTGTTTTCACATTTCAGCAGGTCATCTTCACTGCTTTTTGATGTCTGCAAAATAACGTCAAAACCTTCCTGCTCCGCTTTCGCAGTAATGGCATGCAGCACATCAGAGAAAAAAGGATTGCCGACTGTAGTTTTGGTAGAACGGGTTGAAATAACCATTATGGCATCAAAGCCGGAAGAGGTCAGGGCGCGGGCGAGTTTATTGGGTTCATAATTTAATTCTGCAATTGCCTTGAGCACCTTCTCGCGCGCTTCGGGTGAAATATTTGTTTGCTTATTCAAAACTCTGGACACGGTTGATTTCGAAACGCCTGCAACTCGCGCAATATCATAAATGGTGGGTGACATACACCTTACTCGCTCCTGAAAGACAGCAATTTGGCTCATCTTACTGGAGAGAAAACGGCAATAGCAATAATTATGAATTGATAATCAACGATCTGCCCCCATTTATTGTATTCTGAAGCAAGTGATTTCAGAGTTCCACGCAATGAAGGACGGCGATGAAGCGACTTAAAAATGAACTTAATTCTCTGGTTAATCGCGGGGTTGACCGTCATTTGCGCCTGGCAGTTACCGGACTGAGCCGCAGCGGCAAAACCGCCTTTATTACGGCGATGGTTAATCAGCTGTTGAACCTGCATACGGGGGCGCGCTTGCCGCTATTAAGCGCGGTGCGTGAAGAGCGCCTGCTTGGCGTTAAACGCGTGCCACAGCGCGATTTTGGCATTCCGCGCTTTACCTATGATGAAGGGCTCGCCCAGCTGTATGGCGCGCCGCCCAGCTGGCCAACGCCGACCCGCGGGGTGAGTGAAATCCGTCTGGCGCTGCGATACCGCTCGAACGACTCACTGATGCGCCACTTTCGCGATACCTCTACTTTGTATCTGGAGATCGTCGATTATCCCGGCGAATGGCTGCTCGACCTGCCGATGCTGGCCCAGGATTATTTAAGCTGGTCCCGACAGATGACCGGTTTGCTGCACGGACAGCGGGCGGAGTGGTCGGCCAAATGGCGTGCGCTGTGCGCCGGGCTGGATCCGCTGGCGCCGGCCGACGAAAACCGGCTGGCGGCCATCGCCGATGCCTGGACCGAGTATTTGCACACCTGTAAACACCATGGCCTGCACTTTATCCAGCCGGGCCGTTTTGTGCTACCCGGCGATATGGCAGGTGCTCCGGCGCTACAATTTTTCCCGTGGCCGGATGTGGATGGCGTGGGCGAGTCGAAGCTGGCGCAGGCGGATAAGCACACTAATGCGGGCATGCTGCGCGAGCGTTTTAACTACTACTGCGAGAAAGTGGTGAAGGGCTTTTATAAAAACCACTTCCTGCGCTTCGATCGCCAGATTGTGCTGGTGGACTGTCTGCAGCCGCTTAACGGCGGGCCTCAGGCGTTTAACGACATGCGCCTGGCACTCACCCAACTGATGCAGAGCTTCCATTACGGGCAGCGGACGCTGTTCCGGCGTTTGTTCTCTCCGGTTATCGACAAGCTGCTGTTTGCCGCCACCAAGGCTGACCACGTCACGGTCGATCAGCACGCCAATATGGTTTCTTTGCTGCAACAGCTGGTGCAGGATGCCTGGCAAAACGCCGCCTTTGAAGGCATCAGCATGGACTGCCTGGGGCTTGCCTCAGTGCAGGCTACCCAGAGCGGGCTGATCGACGTCAACGGCGAAAAGATCCCGGCGCTGCGCGGCAACCGTCTGAGTGACGGCGAGCCGCTGACGGTCTATCCGGGAGAAGTGCCCGCCCGGCTGCCGGGCCAGGCGTTCTGGCAAAATCAGGGCTTCCAGTTCGAGGCTTTCCGCCCGCAGATGATGAATGTTGACCAGCCGCTGCCGCATATTCGCCTCGATGCCGCGCTGGAGTTTTTAATTGGAGATAAGTTGCGATGACCGAACCGTTGAAACCGCGCATCGATTTTACCGGCACGCTGGAGCAGGAAAATCGCGAAGCCTTTAAAACCGCGCAAATCTTTGCTGACGCCGAGGCCGAGCATTTTGCCCCGGCGGTCACGGAGATGTTGCCCGCAGAAGAGGGGCAGGCCGAGGCGGTGGTGGACGCCGCGCTGCGCCCAAAACGCAGCCTGTGGCGAAAAATGGTCACCGCAGGGCTGTTACTGTCTGGCGTGACGGTTGTCGGCCAGGGCGTGCAGTGGGCGATGAACGCCTGGCAAACTCAGGACTGGGTGGCGCTGGGCGGCTGTGCAGCCGGGGCATTGATCGTTGGCGCAGGCGTTGGCTCGATTGCCAGCGAATGGCGACGCCTGTGGCGACTGCGCCAGCGGGCCCATGAGCGCGACGAAGCCCGGGATCTGCTCCACAGCCACGGCACCGGTAAAGGACGCGCGTTTTGCGAAAAACTGGCAAAGCAGGCCGGGCTCGATCAATCGCATCCGGCCCTGCAGCGCTGGTATGCCGCGATCCACGAAACGCAAAACGACCGGGAAGTCGTGTCCCTGTATATCCATCTGGTGCAGCCGGTGCTGGATGCCCAGGCCCGGCGCGAGATCAGCCGCTCGGCCGCCGAATCCACCTTGATGATCGCCGTCAGCCCACTGGCGCTGGTGGATATGGCCTTTATCGCGTGGCGCAACTTGCGCCTGATTAACCGCATTGCCACCCTGTATGGCATCGAACTGGGCTATTACAGTCGCCTGCGTCTGTTCCGCCTGGTGCTGCTGAATATCGCCTTCGCGGGGGCCAGCGAGCTGGTGCGTGAAGTGGGGATGGACTGGATGTCGCAGGATCTGGCCGCCAGGCTTTCGGCGCGCGCGGCGCAGGGTATTGGTGCCGGGCTGCTGACGGCCCGACTAGGGATTAAAGCGATGGAGCTGTGCCGTCCACTGCCGTGGACAGAGGACGATAAACCGCGTCTGGGCGATTTTCGTCGTGAATTAATCGGTCAGCTAAAAGAAACCCTGACTAAAAAACCGCAGTAACCTTAATGCCGCGCACAAAACTCCGCCACTAAACGCTCAGGCTGTCAATATTTGTTGACAGCCGTCTTCCCGATTGCCGATATCTGGCTTATCATTTCAGTGTTACCGCCTATAGAGTGATTTTCCCATGCGTCTGGAAGTGTTTTGTAAGGACCGTCTCGGCCTGACTCGCGAGTTACTCGATCTCCTTGTTTTGCGTAGCATTGATCTGCGCGGCATCGAGATTGACCCAATCGGGAAGATTTATCTGAACTTTGCTGAAATTGCCTTCGATACATTCAGCAGTTTAATGGCTGAAATCCGCCGTATCGCTGGCGTTACGGATGTTCGCACCGTGCCCTGGATGCCCTCCGAACGCGAGCATCTGGCCCTGAGCGCGCTGCTCGAAGCGATGCCGGAACCCTTTTTGTCCCTTGATCTGAAAGGCAAAATTGAACGCGCCAACCTGGCGAGCTGCCAGCTGTTTGCCCAGGAGCAGGACAAACTGAGCAGCCACAATGCCGCCCAGCTGATCCCCGGCTTCAATTTCCAGCGCTGGCTGGAGAGCAACCCGCAGTCAACGCACAGCGAACACGTGGTCATCAACGGACAGAACTTCCTGATGGAGATCACGCCGGTCTACCTGCAGGGCGAAAACAACCTCAGCACCCTGACCGGGTCAGTTATCATGCTGCGCTCCACGGTGCGAATGGGGCGTCAGTTGCAAAACCTGGCGAGCCAGGATGTCAGCGCCTTTAGCCAGATTGTGGCGGTGAGTCCGAAAATGCGTCATGTGGTCGATCAGGCGCGCAAGCTGGCGAATCTGGCGGCACCTTTGCTTATCACCGGCGACACCGGAACGGGCAAAGATCTGCTGGCCCATGCGGTCCATCAGGCCGGTCCGCGTGCGGCCAAACCGTATCTGGCGTTAAACTGCGCCTCGATTCCGGAAGATGCGGTGGAAAGCGAGCTATTCGGCCACGCGCCGGAGGGCAAAAAAGGCTTCTTCGAGCAGGCCAACGGGGGCTCGGTGCTGCTGGACGAGATCGGTGAAATGTCACCGCGGATGCAGGCCAAGCTGCTGCGCTTCCTCAACGACGGCACCTTCCGCCGGGTCGGGGAAGATCATGAGGTGCATGTGGATGTGCGCGTGATCTGCGCCACCCAGAAGAATCTGGTCGAGCTGGTGCAAAAGGGCGTCTTCCGGGAAGATCTCTACTATCGTCTGAACGTGTTGACCCTGAATATTCCGCCGCTGCGCGACTGTCCGCAGGACATCATGCCGCTGACCGAACTGTTTGTGGCGCGCTTTGCCGACGAGCAGGGGATCCCGCGACCGAAGTTCTCTGCCGATCTTAATAACGTGCTCACCCGCTACGGCTGGCCGGGAAATATCCGTCAGTTGAAGAATGCAATTTATCGCGCCTTGACCCAGCTGGAAGGCTACGAACTGCGACCGCAGGACATTCTGCTGCCGGATTACGATGCCGGATCGGTGGCGGTAGGCGAAGAGGCGATGGAAGGGTCGCTGGATGATATTACCAGCCGCTTTGAACGTTCGGTGCTGACGCAGCTGTATCGTAACTATCCGAGCACGCGTAAGCTGGCGAAACGGCTTGGGGTTTCACACACCGCGATTGCCAATAAGCTGCGCGAGTATGGTCTGAGCCAGAAGAAGGGCGAGGAGTAAAAACAAGAAAGCCTCCGTCAGGAGGCTTTCTTTATGCACTTACGCTTTCAGTGCTTCCAGCGCGGCAGTGTAGTCTGGCTCGGTGGTGATTTCATTCACCAGGTGGCTGAAGACGACGGTGTCGTTTTCGTCAACCACGACCACGGCACGGGCAGCCAGGCCTTTCAGGGCGCCTTCAGCGATGCCGACGCCATAGTCCTGCAGGAACTCAGGGCTACGCAGGGTGGACAGGGTGATAACGTTGCTCAGGCCTTCTGCACCGCAGAAGCGGGACTGAGCGAACGGCAGGTCGGCAGAGATGCACAGCACAACAGTGTTGTCCATTTCAGTCGCCAGCTGGTTGAATTTACGCACGGAAGCGGCACACACGCCGGTATCGATGCTTGGGAAAATGTTCAGCACTTTACGTTTGCCGGCAAACTGGCTCAGCACGACGTCAGACAGATCTTTTGCTACGAGAGTAAAAGCCTGCGCTTTGCTACCAGCCTGAGGAATGGATCCTGCAACTGAAACCGGGTTGCCCTGGAAATGAACGAGTTGTGACATAGATATCTTCCTGTTTACATATAGTTAACGTCGCCGCTAGTGTATGTCATCAGCTGATAACACGGCAAACGCTATTTACACGAAGTCGCCCTACAGGAGTGAGAGATGAGGACCGTCAAGGTTTACGAAGAGGCCTGGCCATTGCATACGCCGTTTGTCATCTCCCGGGGAACCCGGAGCGAAGCCTGCGTGGTGGTGGTCGAGATCGAAGAAGAGGGTGTGAAAGGGGTTGGCGAATGCACGCCGTATCCTCGCTACGGGGAGAGTATCGCCTCGGTGATGGCCCAGGTGATGTCGCTGGCACCCCAACTGGAGCGCGGGCTGACGCGGGAAGCGCTGCAGGATCTGCTGCCTCCCGGTGCGGCGCGCAATGCTGTTGACAGCGCCCTGTGGGATTTAGCCGCCCGCCAGCAGGGCGTTACGCTTGCCGCACTGACCGGTGCGACGCTGCCGCAGACGGTTGTCACCGCCCAGACGGTGGTGATTGGTGAACCGGCGCAGATGGCGGCCAGTGCCAAAGCGCTGTACGCCGCCGGAGCGCGGCTTCTGAAAGTGAAGCTGGACGATCATTTGATTAGCGAGCGGATGGTAGCCATTCGGGATGCCGTCCCGCAGGCCACGCTGATTGTCGATGCTAACGAATCCTGGCACGGCGAAGGGCTGGCGGCGCGCTGCCAGCTGCTGGCGGATCTGAACGTCGCCATGCTCGAGCAACCCCTGCCAGCCGGGGACGACGCTGCGCTGGAGAATTTCATCCATCCGCTGCCGATCTGTGCCGATGAGAGCTGCCACTCCCGCGCGAGTTTGCCCGCGCTGAAAGGGCGCTACGAGATGGTGAATATTAAGCTGGATAAAACCGGCGGCATCACCGAAGCGCTGGCGCTGGCCACAGAGGCGCGGAGGGGCGGTTTTTCCCTGATGCTCGGCTGCATGCTCTGCACGTCGCGGGCGATTAGTGCTGCCTTACCGCTGGCGGGCGAGGTGATGTTTGCCGATCTCGATGGCCCCACCTGGCTGGCGGTGGATGTCTCCCCCGCGCTGCACTTTACCACCGGCGTGGTTCATCTCTGATGTTCCCAGCGTAACAGCCCGGTCATTGCATTCAGGTACTTCTCGCTGGCCTCGTCTGACGAGATCGGCGGGAACTCGGCGGTAATGCAGTGCAGGCTTAAATCGGCGCACCAGCTGCCAAACGATCCCGGCGTTTCGTATCCGACGCTGGTGACCAGCGGCAGCGAAAACGCATCCGCCAGCCAGCTTCCCAACGGGCTATGGGCGGGATCTTCAATACAGGCCAGCGGATCGTGAAACGACACCACCCAGGCTGGATGCAGCTTATGGATCAATTGACACAGCGCCTGCGTCTCCGGCTCTGAACCGGGCTTTTCCCCCGTCAGCAATACCACATCCCGATCCTGTGCTGCACTGTTCCAGCGGTAGACCGTTTCACCGGCCCGCCAGTTGGCCGCAGGGAAGTTGCGATTTAAATCTACCCCGCGCGCATTCGAACGTAACCCCAGCTGGCAGCCGTCCGGGTTGACGGTCAGCACCACGTGATGGCGCCGCTGTTCCGGGGCCAGGGTTCGCAGCGCGCAGGAGAGGGTTACAATCGATGAGTTCTCGTCGCCGTGGGTGCCCGCGATGATCAGGCCACTGTGGCGATCGGCCTGCGGCGCCGGGAACCAGATTAGCGGCGCACCAAGGAGCGAGCGGCCATAATGTTCTGTTCCCGGCGGAAAAGCGCCGCGTTCCGTTCGTGGGCGGGTAAAGGACATAGAGGTTCCTGAAAAAGAGAGAGTTTAATGGCAGTGTTGTGCAAAACACGCGGTTAATCAAATAGTTTAAGCCCGCAGCGAAATCCGCTATATATCAACTTTTCGACGGAAGATATTTGCATTACCCTGTTCTGAAACAAATAATTACCCTCTGCTCGTTACCCATCCTTTTAAAGGGGATCTCATGAAGCATCCGGTTTCGCTGATTTGTTCTGCCTTGTGGCTCTGCGGCCTCTCTTCTTCCGCCTTTGCGGCTGACGTTCCTGCCGGAACGGAACTGGCGCAAAAGCAGGAGTTGGTGCGCCATATTAAAGATGAACCCGCTTCCCTCGATCCCGCGAAAGCAGTGGGCCTGCCCGAAATTCAGGTGATCCGCGATCTGTTCGAAGGTCTGGTGAATCAGAACGAAAAGGGTGAACTAATGCCCGGCGTCGCCACCCGCTGGCAGAGCAACGATAACCGGGTCTGGACCTTTACCCTGCGCGACAATGCCCAGTGGTCGGACGGCACCCCGGTGACTGCACAAGATTTTGTCTACAGCTGGCAGCGTCTGGTTGATCCTAAAACCACGTCGCCTTTCGCCTGGTTCGCCGCGCTGGCGGGCATCACCAATGCCCAGGCGATTATCGATGGCAAAGCCACGCCGGATAAACTCGGGGTAACGGCGGTCGACAGCCGCACGCTGCGCATCCAGCTTGATAAACCGCTGCCGTGGTTTGCGAACCTGACCGCGAGCTTTGCTTTCTATCCGGTGCAAAAAGCCAACGTCGAGAGCGGCCTCGAGTGGACCCGCCCTGGCGCGCTGGTGGGTAATGGCGCCTATACCCTGAAGGAGCGGGTGGTGAATGAGAAGCTGGTGGTTGAGCGCAACGGCCACTACTGGGATAACGCCAAAACCGTGCTACAGACCGTCACCTTTGTGCCAATTAACCAGGAGTCCTCTGCCACTAAACGCTATCTCGCGGACGGGATCGACATCACCGAATCCTTCCCGAAAAACCTGTACCAGAAGCTGCTGAAAGACATTCCGGGCCAGGTCTATACCCCGCCGCAGCTGGGAACCTACTACTACGCGTTTAATACCCAGAAAGGCCCGACGGCGGATGCCAGGGTACGTCTGGCGCTGAGCATGACCATCGATCGGCGGATCATGGCAGATAAAGTGCTGGGTACCGGCGAGAAGCCTGCATGGCACTTTACCCCTGACGTAACCGCCGGTTTTACCCCGGAGCCGTCGCCATTCGAGCAGATGAGCCAGGAAGAGATGAATGCACAGGCCAAAACCCTGCTGCAGGCGGCGGGCTACAATGCGCAGAAACCGCTGAAGCTGACCCTGCTGTACAACACCTCGGAAAACCACCAGAAGATCGCCATTGCGGTCGCATCGATGTGGAAGAAAAATCTCGGCGTAGAGGTGAAGCTGCAAAATCAGGAGTGGAAAACCTATATCGACAGCCGCAATACCGGCAATTTTGATGTGATCCGCGCCTCGTGGGTCGGGGATTACAACGAGCCGTCAACGTTCCTGTCGTTGCTGACCTCCACCCACACTGGCAACATCTCCCGCTTCAACGATCCGGCGTATGACAAGGTGATTAGCCAGGCGGCGCTGGAGACGACGGTGAAAGCCCGCAATACGGATTACAACATGGCGGAAAAAATTCTCGCCGAAAAAGCGCCGATCGCACCAATCTACCAGTACACCAACGGGCGTTTAATCAAACCCTGGGTGAAGGGGTATCCGATTAATAACCCGGAAGACGTGGCGTACAGCCGCACTATTTATATCGAGAAGCACTAACCGTTAACGCAAAAAAAAGCGCCAGCCTCCGTTGCGAGGCCTGGCGTTTTTTTTATGCCCGATTTACTGCTGCAGCACTTCGGCAAATTTCGCCAGCCATTGGGGATGGGCAGGCCAGGCGGGCGCGGTGACCAGATTACCGTCAACGTGCGCCTGATCGATACCAATGTCGGCATAGTGTCCACCGCTGAGTCGTACCTCTGGCGCGCAGGCCGGGTAGGCGCTGCAGGTGCGGCCTTTCAGGATGCCTGCGGCGGCCAAAAGCTGCGGGCCGTGGCACACGGCGGCAATCGGTTTACCCGCTTTATCAAAGGCCTGTACCAGCTTGATTACATCCTCATTTAAGCGCAGATATTCCGGGGCGCGTCCACCGGGGATTAAGAGAGCGTCATAATCCTGCTCTTTCGCTTCGGCAAAATCGGCGTTGAGAACAAAGCGGTGGCCAGGTTTTTCGCTGTAGGTCTGGGCACCGTCAAAATCATGGATCGCAGTCTGGATGAAATCGCCCTTGGCTTTATCCGGACAGACTGCGTCAACGCGATGGCCAATCATCTGTAGCGCCTGAAAAGGCACCATGGTTTCGTAATCTTCGGCATAATCCCCGACCAGCATCAGAATCTTTTTGCTCATCTAAACCACTCCTCAAGGAATAATACGTAACATACAAAGGATGTTATTACGCGGCCAGCACTCTGTTCCGCCCATCGTTTTTTGCGCGATACAGCGCATCATCTACCCGCTTAAACAGCGCGTCGATATTTTCATCCGGATTATGTCGCGCAACGCCAATACTGACGGTAAAACGCGGCAGGCCCGGGAGTGCAATGTGTGCGACTGCTGCACGCACGGTTTCTGCTACCTGCATGGCCGCCTCCAGCGAGGTGCGGGGCAGCAGCAGCACAAACTCCTCGCCACCCCAGCGGAACACGTAGTCATCTTTTCGACAGGCGCTTTCCAGCATACGCGAGAGGGCGATCAACACCTCATCGCCTTTCTGGTGGCCAAACATATCGTTGATGCGCTTGAAATGATCGGTATCGACCAGCAGCAGGCTGAACTCCTGCTGCACAGGCAGCTGGGATGGCGAGGTTTGATCGGTGAGGTGATAAAACTGGCGGCGATTGAGCAGGCCAGTTAATGAATCGTGCTGGGCGGCGTGCTCCAGCTCCTGCTCGAGCCTTTTTTGTTCGGTGATATCGTGAATGATGCACAGCATCAGCTTGTCGCCGTAAATCTCAATGGGCCCGGCGTAGGTCTGCACGTGGCGGGTACTGCCATCAGCGAGGCGATGGACAAAATTGAGCGGCTTATGTCCGCCTGGCAGACGGGCGATTTCGGCCATTACCGGCAGGATATTGCGGCCCAGGGTGTTTATTTCCCAGGTGTGCTTGCTGCACATCGCATCGTGGGTATAGCCGTAAAAATTGAGCGCGGCGAGGTTAGCATCCACAATCTGCCCGTCGCGGGAGGGGTCGATTAGCAGCATCGGTGCGCTGTTGGTCAGGAAAAACCGGGCGTAAAAACCCTGCTTCTTGCGCTGGTAGGTGGCGGACCGCGTGGCTTTCAGGCCGCCAGGCGGCTGGCGAGCAATCCCTTCGAAGACGATCACCTCGCCGACCCCCTCAAAGGTGGCAAGGGAGAGGCGACAGGTGAGACTAAACTGCTGATTGTGGGGCCCTACCGTCCAGATCTCGACGATATCCTGCTTTATTTTTAAGTCCGGAACGTACATCGACAGGGCATTTTGGGCATGAGCAGAGTTGGGGCCTTTACGCAGGGTATCCAGCGTCGCGTCATGCATTATCTCTTTGGCTGCAGAATTGGCGAACAGCAGATATTCCGTGACCGGCGCGACCAGCCAGACGGGCGTGTTAAGAACATTCAGCGCATCAAACCCTGCTGGCATATGTCGATCCCTTTTATCGGCACAGTGTAAGTGCCAGAGGTCCACGACGGCTCAAGCTCGCGTGGGTTTCTCTGAAACATACTCTACTTCATGCGTTCAGGCAGGATTTTTTTGTGAGATTGCCGGGAAATTCGTATTAATTTTACCAGCTGGAATAGTTTTATTTTCTGCGGTTTTTTGATCGGTTAATACGTGAATTCGGTCGGCGGGGAGCGGGTGAGAAAATAAAAAGCCCTGTAAGTAGCTGCAGCCGAGAGTGGTTAATAGCGCCAGCTGTTCTTGTGTTTCAATACCTTCCGCTACCACATTCATATTCATACTACGGGCAACGTTGATGATGGTCGCTACGACTTTGGCGCTGGTTTCACTGTGACTCATATTTTTAATAAAACTTTTATCAATTTTTAACTCTTTTGCCGGCAGCGTATTTAACATCAACATATTTGAATAGCCAGTGCCGAAATCATCAATAGAAACGGTGATCCCCACTTTGCTGAATTCATCGAGCAGCTGGACGCTGCGGTCGAGGTTTTTAAGGGCGGAGCTTTCGGTCACTTCAACGATCAGGCGTGTGGGTGACAAAGAGTATTTTCGTAAGGCTTCCGTCACCACGAAGAATATATCGGGCTGTTCAAACTGGATGGGCGATAAATTGATCGCCAGTGTCCAGGAATGCCCGGCCTGATCCCAAATCTGCAACTGGCGGCAGGCCTCGTTAATCACCCAGTTGCCTACTGGCATAATCAGACCGGTTTTTTCCAGCGCCGGTAAAAAGGCGGCGGGCGGTAAAATACCCTGTTCCGGATGGCGCCAGCGCAGCAGCGCCTCAAAGCCGATGATATCGTTGCGCTGGGCGCAATACTTGGGCTGATACCAGACTTCAAACTGGCTGCGTGCCAGCGCCAGGGAGAGATCCTGCAGCAGTCCCGGCGTGGCGGAGAGCGCCTGCGACATCCCCACGTGGTAAATGGCCCAGCCGTTACGTCCATCATTTTTGACGTTATACATCGCGGTATCGGCTTTCAGCTTAAGCTCGTGCAGCGTCTGTCCGTGGTCCGGATAGAAGCTGACCCCCGCGCTCAGGGAGATATTCAGCGTATGCCCGCAGAGGTAAAAGGGCTGCTCAATGTCGCTGACCAGGGCAGTGCATAATTCAGTGACCTGGGCAGTGCTGCTGTTGGGACCCAGCACCACAAACTCGTCGCCACCCATCCGGGCGAGGGTCATCTCAGGCGTTAAGTGGGCGTTGATGCGCTGGACGACGTTAATCAGCAGCTCGTCCCCGACAAAATGTCCCCAGGTGTCATTCACGGCCTTAAAGCGATCGAGATCGAGGAAGATAAGCGCGTACATGCTGCCCGCGTCCCTGGCCTGACGCAATCCATCCTGCAGCAGAGAGTCCATCTGATGGCGATTGGCAAGGCCAGTCAGGGCGTCATAGCGCGCCTGGATCTCTAGCTGGTTATTCAGCTGGCGCAGGTTCTCGGTCAGCCGGTGGGTGCGGGTGTGCGAATCGACGAGGGAAATGACCAGCATAATGCCGAGCAACACCAGCGTGGTGGCAGAGACCCAAATCGACAGCCCCGCTTCGCTAACGCCCCCGGCCATCGCGTGCTGACCCGAATGAAAGTTAGCCGCCGCCATGCCGGTATAATGCATGGCGCAGACCGCCGCTCCCATCACCAGCGCGGCAACAATCCGGTTCATCACCGCACCTTTATGATTTTGCCGCAGATGAAAGGCCAGCCACAGACCGACACCCGAGGCGACGATCGAAATAAAAACTGAAAGCAGAACAATTGCGGGGTTCCAGTGGATATCGCTGTGGCTCATCAGGGCGGACATACCGACGTAATGCATCGATACCACCCCTGTACTGAGGATCGCGGTCGCCAGTAACAGGCGCGCAACCGACAGCGAACTGCCTGACACGGCAATATTAATGGCAAGCGTGGTGGCGGCCAGCGAGATGGCAAATGAGAACAGGGTCAGCCCAAGGTCGTAGCTCATCATCACCGGCATGCGCATCGCCAGCATGCCGATAAAATGCATTGACCAGATCCCCACCCCCAGGGTAATCCCGCCGGCGAAACGCCAGAACAGGGACGTATTTTTCCCGGCGAGCAGTACTTTGCCGGCGCTGTCCAGCGCGACAAAAGAGGCAATAAAGGCCACCAGATACGAAATTCCTATCAGAACAGGGTCCCAGGAAATGTACATCATCAGCATTCTCACGCTTAACATTCAGAGAGATAGACAGGCGCCCGCCAGGGACCACGCCGTAAAACGCTATTCTTTATTTCAGGCTTTATCGGATTAATTCCGAGAAAACATTAAGTGTTTTTTACGTGGAACGCCAAGAATATATTCAATATTATAGGGTTTAGCCACACTTAATAATCAGGAGCAGGATGCCGTCTACCGCTTAAGTTAAGATTAATTAATGAGTGTCTTAATCGATATTTACCCGGTTGCATTCAGTAAACAGCGTTAAGCAGTATCTCATGATGATGGTTTTCGCTATCGCGGAGTTAAATCCCACCTTAAGGCAAACTCTTCGCGCTTAACCGCAAAGAAAATACCTATACGAAATGAAGGTGAAAAAATAAATGCCGGGTGCTATAAGTTTTATACCTACTAAGAAAGCGTGTTGCAGGATCTATTATGCTTAGAAACATTAGCGTAAGGACTTTTATTCTGAGTTATCTGGTGATTGTGTTTTTATTAATCGAAGGTCTGGTTCTCTTTTTAGCACAGCGAACATCACTGTTAATTGCACTTAATGTTATTTTTGTCGTTGCCTTTCTTTTCCTGCAGTTTTACATGACTCAATATCTGGTGCGGCCGATCAATACGGTGAAAAAAAGTATTGAAGAGGTGGTCTCCGGCAATCTGGGCGTCACCATTCCTGAATTCGGAAACAACTGTGCGGGCAGGCTGATCCCCGGTATCAACACGCTGTCGGACAACCTTGCGACCCTGGTGCGCGAGATCCGTTCGTCGTCCCAGACGGCGATGACCCTTTCTGAACAACTTGCTGCCCGCAGCACGGCGCTGTCGGCCAAGACGGAATTGCAGTCAGCCTCCCTGATCCAGACCTCCGCCAGCATGGAACAGATGGCGGCCACCACCAAAAATACCGCCGACAACACCCGACTTGCCAACGAACGGGCGAATCTGGCGACCCAGCAGGCGAAAAAAGGGGGCGCGTTGATGGGACAGGTGGCCAACAACATGCACTCGATTACCGAATGTGCCCAACAGATGACCGAAATCATCTCCCTGATTGATGGCATCGCGTTCCAGACCAATATCCTGGCGCTGAATGCCGCCGTTGAAGCCGCGCGCGCAGGCGATCACGGTAAAGGCTTCTCGGTTGTTGCGGGCGAAGTGCGCAGCCTGGCGCACCGCAGCGCGGAAGCGGCCAAAAACATCAAATCCCTGATCGACGTTACCAGCAGCAACGTCAGCCAGGGGGCGACGGTGGTGGCAGAAGCTGAGAAAAATATGCATGAGATCGTCAACGGTTCCGGGCAGGTCAGCAAGCTGATGGACGAAATCTCCACCTCAACGCACGAGCAGGAGAAGGGCATTGCGCAAATCACCGTGGCGCTGAACGATCTGGAGCAGATTACCCAGAGCAACGTGGTGATGGTGGAAGAACTTTCCGGGTCGTCAGCGGTGCTGAAAAGCCAGGTCGTCGAACTGCAGACCCGCACCCGCAACTTCCATCTGGAACCGGGAGGCGCCGTCCAGCCGTTGAGTTATCAAACGCGAGCGGAACACGTCTTCTGATAAAACAGCCTGGTTCGCCAGGCTTTTTTGTCTCTGCAGATTCCGGATTACTCTCTTTTATGAACGAATTCAGCGCGATGCCGGGGTAAATTGTTGATTAACGTCTCAGGGTAGCTAGACTGACAACAATGATTTGCGAATGGTGGAGGCGCTGTGGAAGGCATAAAAGGATCGGAAGTTAACGTTCCTGACGCGGTTTTTGCGTGGTTATTCGATGGCAAAGGCGGAGCCAGACCGCTGACAAACGACGATATTATCGATCAGCAGCATCCCTGCTGGCTGCATCTTAATTATACCCACCCGGAGAGCGCACACTGGCTGGCTACCACGCCGCTGTTACCTAATAACGTGCGCGACGCGCTGGCCGGGGAAAGTCTGCGCCCCCGGGTCACCCGGATGGGCGAAGGCACCTTAATCACTCTGCGCTGTATAAATGGCAGCACCGATGAAAGGCCGGATCAGCTGGTGGCGATGCGCCTCTATATGGATGAGCGCCTGATTGTCTCCACCCGTCAGCGCAAAGTGCTGGCGCTTGATGATGTGGTCGGCGATTTAAGAGAGGGCAGCGGTCCGCAGGATTGCGGTGGCTGGCTGGTGGATGTCTGTGATGCGCTGACCGATCACGCCAGCGAATTTATCGAAGAACTGCACGATAAGATCATTGACCTGGAAGATAACCTGATCGATCAGGTTATCCCGCCTCGCGGATTCCTGGCGCTGCTGCGCAAACAGCTGATCGTGATGCGTCGCTATATGGCCCCCCAGCGCGATGTCTATGCCCGCCTGGCCAGCGAGCGGCTCAGCTGGATGAGTGACGATCAGCGCCGCCTGATGCAGGATATCGCCGACAGGCTGGGGCGAGGTCTTGATGAGATTGACGCCAGTATTGCCCGCACGGCGGTTCTCACCGATGAAATCGCGCAGGTGATGCAAGAATCGCTCTCCCGGCGCACCTATACCATGTCGCTGATGGCGATGGTCTTTTTACCCAGTACCTTCTTAACAGGCCTGTTCGGCGTGAATCTTGGGGGCATCCCCGGTGGAGAGTTCCGCTTTGGCTTCTCGCTGTTTTGTATCATGTTAGTGGTTTTGATTGGGGGTGTTGCGTGGTGGTTGCATCGCAGTAAATGGTTGTAAATTTATACGCTTAGGACTTTCTGAATATCTTAAAACGCCATTTTAATTGAGCGAAGTCAATAAACCGTTTACCCACAAGGTGCACTATCACTCCCGCAGGTGAATGCAACGTCAAGCGATGGGCGTTGCGCTCCATATTGTCTTACTTCCTTTTTTGAATTACTGCATAGCAAAATTGATTCGTACGACGCCGACTTAAATAAGTCGGCTTTTTTTTGCCTGCGACTCAGCAGCGACTACCCTAAAAGAGTCAACCCAGATTGTCTGGAGGGGAATATGTCGATGTTATTATCACTGCTGCTGCAACACACGCGGCAATCGGATCCGGTCCCGACCGACCCGATGCCGATTCCTGAACCGGCTCCGCGTCCACAGCCGATGCCCGATCCGCCGCCCGACGAAGTCCCGATTAAAATGTCGCATCAGAGGCGGAGATCTGCGAGGATACGCGCCTGCTGACTGTGAGCCTTTTACCGCGAGAATAACTGTGACTGCTTTTTCAACGCTGAATGTACTGCCTGCCGCCCAACTCGATAACCTTAACGAGTTGGGTTACCTGACGATGACCCCTGTGCAAGCCGCCGCACTGCCTGCGATCCTTGAAGGACGCGACGTCCGTGTGCAGGCAAAAACCGGCAGTGGTAAAACGGCGGCATTTGGTCTTGGGCTGTTACAGCAGATTGATGCCACCCTGTATCAGACGCAGTCGCTGGTGCTGTGTCCGACGCGCGAGCTGGCCGAACAGGTGGCGGGAGAGTTACGCCGTCTGGCGCGTTTCCTGCCAAATACCAAAATTTTAACCCTGTGCGGCGGACAACCGTTTGGCGCACAGCGTGATTCACTCCAGCACGCGCCGCACATTATTGTCGCCACGCCGGGCCGTTTGCTCGATCACCTGCAGAAGGGTACGGTGTCGCTTGATGCGCTGCAGACACTGGTGCTGGACGAAGCGGACCGCATGCTGGATATGGGCTTTAGCGACGCCATCGATGAAGTGACCCGTTTTGCCCCTCCATCACGTCAAACCTTGCTCTTCTCCGCGACCTGGCCGGAGGCGATTGCCGCCATCAGCGGGCGTGTGCAGCAAAATCCACTGGCGATTGAAATCGACTCCGTGGATGCACTGCCCGCGATTGAGCAGCAATTTTTTGATACCACCCAGCGCGGAAAAATCCCGCTGCTGCAAAAATTACTCAGCCTGCACCAGCCCGCCTCCTGCGTGGTGTTCTGTAATACCAAGAAAGATTGCCAGGCAGTATGCGATGCCCTGACGGAAGCCGGTCAGAGCGTGCTGTCCCTGCATGGCGATCTGGAGCAGCGCGATCGTGACCAGACTCTGGTGCGTTTTGCTAACGGCAGCGCCCGCGTGCTGGTTGCCACTGATGTTGCGGCCCGCGGTCTGGACATCAAATCGCTGGAGCTGGTGGTCAACTTCGAGCTGGCCTGGGATCCGGAGGTTCACGTGCACCGCATCGGGCGTACCGCGCGTGCGGGCAACAGCGGTCTGGCGATCAGCTTCTGTGCTCCGGAAGAGGCGCAGCGTGCTAACATTCTGGCTGAAATGCTGCAGATCAAACTCAATTGGGTAGAGGCGCCTGCCAACGTCGGCATCGTGCCGCTGGCCGCGGAGATGGTAACCCTGTGTATCGACGGCGGTAAAAAAGCCAAAATGCGTCCCGGCGACGTGCTGGGTGCGCTGACCGGTGATATTGGGCTGGACGGTGCGGATATCGGCAAAATTGCCGTACATCCGGCGCACGTGTATGTGGCGGTGCGTCAGTCGGTGGCGAAAAAAGCGTGGAAACAGCTGCAGGACGGCAAGATTAAAGGCAAAAGCTGTAAAGTGCGTCTGCTGAAATAAGCGGGCGGGAAAGCGTCTCAGAGTGACCTCTGAGACGCCTGATAGTTACTTCACTTCAACCACGTTCAGACGCATTTCATCCAGCTGAGTGTCGTCTTCTTCCGGCTGCCAGCCCGCAGGCTGCATCGGGATATCTTCCCGGTCAAACGCCAGATCGCCACCGTCCACGACGGCAGAGCCGTGCTTAATCCCTTTAAAATCAAACAGATTAATATCGCTCAGGTGCGACGGCACCACGTTCTGCATGGCGCTGAACATGGTTTCGATACGTCCCGGGTAGCGTTTATCCCAGTCGCGCAGCATATCGCCAATCACCTGACGCTGCAGGTTTGGCTGCGAACCGCACAGGTTGCATGGAATGATCGGGTAGCCTTTTGCTTCGGCAAAACGCTCAATGTCTTTTTCGCGGCAGTAGGCGAGGGGACGAATAACGATATGCTTCCCGTCGTCGCTCATCAACTTAGGCGGCATGCCTTTCATTTTACCGCCGTAGAACATGTTCAGGAACAGCGTCTGTAAGATGTCGTCACGGTGGTGACCGAGGGCAATCTTGGTCGCGCCCAGTTCAGTCGCCGTGCGGTACAAAATGCCACGACGCAGGCGAGAGCACAGAGAACAGGTGGTTTTGCCTTCCGGGATCTTCTCTTTAACGATGCCGTAGGTGTTCTCTTCGACAATTTTGTACTCAACGCCCAGCTGTTCCAGATATTCCGGCAGGATATGTTCCGGGAAGCCGGGCTGTTTTTGATCCAGGTTGACCGCAACCAGTGAAAAATTGATCGGCGCGCTTTGCTGCAGGTTGCGTAGGATCTCCAGCAGGGTATAGCTGTCTTTGCCACCAGACAGGCAAACCATGATCCGGTCGCCTTCTTCAATCATGTTGTAGTCTGCAATGGCTTCGCCGACGTTGCGGCGCAGACGCTTCTGTAATTTGTTCAGGTTGTACTGGTCTTTCTTGGTAATATCTTGATTTTGCGACATTTAATAATGGCTCAATTCGTTCGTGGCAAACGCCGTGCATGCCGCCCAGCGTTCAGACGGGGGGACTGCAGGTCAACATGAAAAAGTATGGCGTGTATGGTACGGATTACGGCGATGAATGTCAGCACGTTTTATATCTGGCCCGGCATACACCCGCGCAAACTCAGTAACTAGTACGGTGCCCTCATCGCGCAATCATTATAAAGGCTCATGTGTTAATGCCAACGTCGCCTGTACGCTTGAACAGGGGCAGGTACTAAATGTGCCAGGAAATCAAACAGGATTGACACATTGAGGCGATAACTATGAATAAGCGATGGCATTTGATGTTTGGCGTTGTTGTTTTGCTTGCAGGGTACTCATCAGCACAGGCGAACACCACGGCGTTAGGATTGACCCTGGGGCAAACCACACTCAATCAGTTTACGAAAGCCTGGCCGTCGGCTCAGCATGAAGGGCGCAGCAAGTGGGGCGAGGGGGATATCTACTCAATCCCGACAAACGAGCTGGTGCTGGAAGGGATCAAAAACAATGCGGTTATCTTCAATAAAGCGGGGAGAGTGACTGCTGTAGTCATTGATATCGACAAGAATAAATTCGACCAAATGCACCAGATGCTGTCGCAAAAATACACGGTGCGAAAACATAACATCTCAGTGGTAGGGGATAAATACGCCAGGTACGAAAATGATAACGATGTGATTGAGCTCGACGCCCCCCATCTGTCCACAGAAATGACGCTTACCTACTCGGAAAAAATGTTTCAGGAGGCTTATCTTAAAAAGAGCGCCGAACAGTTGGATAAGCGCTGAGTTTTACCGATACTGTTTTGATTTGGTGGAAAAGGACAGGACATGATCGATTTGTCGCCGCTGGGGCATGCTCTCGCGGCTGTTGTACTGCAGTGTATATTTGGTATCACGCGCGGAAGATGGGCGATTGGTGGCGCGATAGGGTGCATCTGGTTCATCGCCAGAGAACACACCCAGGCTGAGTATCGTTGGATCGCCCTGTTTGGCCACGGTAAGCGCGCTAACATGCCGTGGTACGGCGGTTTTGATTACCGGGTATGGAATATAAGCAGTCTGCTGGACTGGCTGGTGCCGGTCGCCGCCTGCATCATCCTTTTTTTGCTGATTCGCGCTCAGAAGAGAATCGCGACTTATCGCGCGCTTAGCAGCCCAGATGATTAATTGTTATCAAGAATAAGAAGGGCTTCACCGAGATGACCGACAATATTGGCAACATCGAAAATGAGCGCAAACCACAGGCAGGTGAGTAAGGTCAGCGCGGCCAGCGCAATGTGATTAAACATACCAGGCATCCTAAGGATATTTCAGGCAATTTTGGTTTCTTTAAATTTGCCTTTAACTACCCCGTCATAGAAGCGACCCTTAGAAACCACGTTCAAAAAATCGTTAAAAATCCGTACCGGGACGCTCTGATATTGCCAGGCGCTCCGATCGCGAAAGCGGATCTCAAGCGTCTCGCTACATTTATCGTAAGCAATAGAGGCGATACGGGAAGATTTAACAGCGTGGTGGATCACAATAGCGGGTCCTTTACAGCAGTGCAGACATGCGATTTATCTTGTATCAAATGGCCAGGGTGGCGCAACAAAAAGTGTGAAAAAGATGGCATGTCAGCGCGAAAGGATATGAACAAAAATTCATCAGGCGGATGGGGAAATAAGCAAACTATTTTAAGAATAAAAAGAGAAAGCCCGCGTCGTTACGCGGGCTAATATCATCAGAACTGGTAAACCAGACCGAGTGCGACGATGTCATCGGTACCGATGCCATTATCTTTGTAGAACTGATCGTCTTCATCCAGCAGGTTAATTTTATAATCAACGTAGGTGGACATATTTTTGTTGAAGTAGTAAACCGCGCCCACTTCAGCATATTTAACCAGATCCTGATCGCCTTGACCGTTGCCGAGATCTTTACCTTTAGACTGCAGATAAGAAACAACCGGACGCAGACCGAAGTCGAACTGGTACTGTGCCGTCACTTCAAAGTTCTGCGTTTTATTCGCTACCGCGTCATCGTTATCACCGTAAGGGGTCATGTTACGGGTTTCAGAATACATGGTCGCCAGGTAGATATTATTGGCATCGTATTTCAGGCCGGTGGTCCATGCATCGGCTTTATCGCCACCCGCTGTGGTCTGATTTATCTGCTGGTTAGTACGGTCAGAAGAGGTATATGCCGCACCTGCACTGAAGCCCATGCCGAAATCATACGTTGAGGAGATACCAAAACCGTCGCCGTTCTGATTGCGTGCGCCGCGACCGTTGTTGGTGCCTTCGTTACCGTTACCGGCACTTTCGTTATTGCCCTGATACTGCAATGCGAAGTTCAGGCCCTCAACCAGACCATAGAAGTCAGAATTACGGTAGGTCGCTACGCCGTTCGCACGGCCGGTCATGAAGTTGTCAGCCTTGGTATAGGTGTCGCCGCCGAACTCTGGCAGCATATCGGTCCAGCCTTCAACGTCGTACAGAACGCCGTAGTTACGACCATAATCGAATGAACCGTACTGGTCGAATTTCAGGCCAGCAAATGCCAGACGGGTCCAGGACTGGTTACCGGAACCTTCGGTGTTGTTAGCCTGGATGTTATATTCCCACTGGCCGTAACCGGTCATCATGTCGTTAATCTGGGTTTCGCCTTTAAAGCCCAGACGCACATAGGTCTGATCGCCATCAGCGCCGCTGTCGTCAGAGAAATAGTGCAGGCCATCAACCTTGCCGTACAGATCTAATTTATTACCGTCTTTATTATAAACTTCAGCGGCATTTACTGCACCCGCCATCAGCAGGGCTGGGATCATCAGAGCCAGTACTTTTCTTTGCATTGTGACTATTCCTTATGCTGTTTTTATAGTTAATAAGTTTAAAACTTTCCATTGAACTTTCTGCGATGGAAAGATGTCACATGCTAAATCACTCCCTCCTACTCCTTATAAAGTATAATTGTTACTAATTAAGTGAAATCTAAAGAATTTGCTGCAAATGAAATGATCATAAGTTTGATGAATGAGTTTGGCTGGTTTATATAAAATAAAAATTATTCTTTACCCGATGAGCGCAGTAAACTCTGGTCCGTTATATGCCTGAGGACGTCTTATCCATTTATTGAATAAATGCATTTTAAGAAATTAACCTGTTATTTATTTCTTTTAGGACCAGCCCAGCGTTAATTCGTTGGGCTTTTTTTATGCAGAAATATACGCCCGGGCATAATGCGCCGGGCGAAGGGGTTATTCGCCGACCGGTTTTTCGGCTTTACCGGCCATTTGTGCCAGGAAGTCGTAGCGCTTTTGCAGATCGGCAGCAGCATCTTTCCATAACTGCTCTGCTACCTCAGGCTGCTGGGCATTAAGACGACGGAAGCGTTGCTCCTGCATCAGCGTCTCCGCCAGCGCATCGGACGGCGGACGCGAGTCCAGCGCCAGCGGCAGTTTACCTTCATCAGCGCGACGCGGATCGAAGCGATACAGCGGCCAGAAGCCGGTTGCCGTCAGTTGGCGCATCTGATCGTGGCTGAGCGCCAGATCGTAACCATGCTCTTCGCAAGGGCTATAGGCGATGATCAGCGACGGGCCCGGATAGGATTCCGCTTCCTGGATGGCTTTCACGGTCTGGTTAAGCTGTGCCCCCAGCGAAATCTGCGCCACATACACATGGCCGTACATCATCATGCTGACGCCCAGATCTTTGCGCGATTTACGTTTACCGTGCTCACCGAACTTGGTTACCGCGCCCAGCGGCGTTGCTTTCGATGCCTGGCCACCGGTGTTGGAATAACACTGGGTATCCAGCACCAGAATGTTCACGTTCTCGGTCAGGCTGAGGACGTGGTCCAGGCCGCCAAAGCCGATGTCATAGGCCCAGCCGTCACCGCCAATCAGCCAGATCGATTTCTCGACCAGCGCATCAGCATCGGTTAACAGCTGCTGTGCGCCTTCGACGCCCGCCAGCGCCTGACGCAGCTCCGCCACCTGCTGGCGACGCACGTCCGGTGTGGCTTCGCTGTGCAGGGCCTCGTTTAACGCGGCTGGGATCTGGTCCGCAAACTGTGCCAGCAGACGCATCACCCGCACGCGGTGCTGATCGACCGTCAGGCGGAAGCCCAGGCCAAATTCGGCGTTATCTTCGAACAAGGAGTTTGCCCACGCCGGACCGCGACCGTTAGCGTCGGTGGTGTACGGCGTCGAGGGCAGGTTACCGCCATAAATCGACGAACAGCCGGTGGCGTTAGCGATCAACATTCTGTCACCGTACAGCTGGGTCAGCAGCTTGATGTACGGCGTTTCACCGCAGCCGGAACAGGCACCAGAGTATTCAAACAGCGGGGTGATCAGCTGCGAAGTCCGGATATCGATACGCTCAAGGGCATTGCGATCGATTTCCGGCAGGTCGAGGAAGAAGTCGTAATTCACTTTCTCCTCTTCCACATGCTCAAGGCGCGACATCATATTGATGGCCTTGATTTCCGGGTTCTGCCTGTCTTTCGCCGGGCACACTTCCACGCACAGGTTACAGCCGGTGCAGTCTTCCGGCGCGACCTGCAGAACATATTTCTGTCCGCGCATATCGCGGGATTTCACATCCAGCGAGTGCAGGCTGGCTGGCGCGTTTTCCATGGCCTCCGGGGAAACCACTTTAGCGCGAATCGCAGAGTGCGGGCAGGCCGCCACGCAGTGGTTACACTGGGTACACAGTTCCTCTTTCCAGATCGGGATGGCTTCGGCGATGTTGCGTTTTTCCCAGCGGGTGGTGCCCATTGGCCAGGTGCCGTCCGGCGGCAGGGCGGAGACGGGCAGGGCGTCCCCCAGTCCGGCCAGCATGGCGGCAGTAACGGTTTTGACAAAATCGGGTGCGGCGTCGGAGACCACCGGCGGACGGTTCGGGCTGTGCGCATTTACCGGCTGGAGTGGCACTTCGGCCAGCGACTCGCGAGCCAGCGCCAGCGCCTGCCAGTTACGTTCAACCAGCTCCTGCCCTTTGCTGCTGTAGCTTTTGGCGATCGCGCCCTGCAGCTCCATCAGGGCGCTGTCCCCCGGCAGGATCTTCGTCAGGTGGAAAAACGCCATCTGCATGACGGTGTTGATACGCGCCGCCAGGCCGCACTCGCGGGCGATTTTCGCCGCGTTGACCACGAAGAGCTTCGCTTTTTTCTGGTTCAGCACCGCCTGCACTTCCTGCGGCAGTCGGGCCCAGACTTCGTCGGCGCTGTACGGGGTGTTCAGCAGGAAAATACCGCCCGGTTTCAGGCGCTCGGCCATCTGATATTTATCGATAAACTGCAGCTGGTGGCAGCCAACGAAATCAGCCTGCGAAATCAGGTACGCTGAGCGGATCGGTTGTTCGCTGACGCGCAGGTGAGACACGGTCAGGCCGCCGGCTTTTTTCGAGTCATAGACGAAATAACCCTGCGCATACCACGGCGTCGAGTTACCAATAATTTTGATGTTGTTTTTGGTGGCCGACACGCTGCCGTCGCTGCCCAGACCGTAGAACAGCGCTTCGAGCTTAGCTTTCGAAGGCAGGGTGTTTTCCGGTAACGACAGAGAGAGAGTGGTCACATCGTCATAAATACCGACGGTAAAGCGCGGTTTAGGTTTTGCGGTGCTGAGCTCGTTGAAGATGGCCAACACGCAGTCCGGGCCAAACTCCTTAGACGACAGTCCGTAACGCCCGCCAATCACTCGCGGCAGCGTCTCGCGCTCGCCGCTGTTAAAGGCTTCGGCCAGGGCGGTCATCACGTCCAGATACAGCGGTTCGGCATGCGCGCCAGGCTCTTTGGTACGATCCAGTACGGCGACGGTACGTGCGCTTTCCGGCAGCACCGACAGCAGATGTCGGGCCGAGAACGGGCGATAGAGTCGCACTTTCAGCACGCCGACCTTTTCGCCCCGGCCCAGCAGCTCGTCCACCACCTCTTCACAGGTACCGATGGCAGACCCCATGATCACGATAACGCGCTCGGCCTGCGGATGACCGTAAAACTCAAACGGTTTGTACTCACGCCCGGTTTCGGCGGCAAAGTCCGCCATCGCCTGGTCGACGTGGTCATAAACGGCGTTGTACCACGGGTTGGTGGCCTCGCGGGACTGGAAATAGGTATCCGGATTGGCGGAGGTGCCGCGGATCACCGGATGTTCCGGATTCAGCGCGCGGGCGCGGTGTGCATCAATTTCCGCCTGCGGAAGCAGCTTCATAATCGTGTTGTCAGACAGCGGCACGATTTTGTTAATTTCATGGGAAGTGCGAAAACCGTCGAAGAAATGGATAAACGGCACGCGGCTATTCAGCGTGGCCATATGCGAGATCAGCGCAAAATCCTGTGCCTCCTGCACGCTGCTGGCGCAGAGCATCGCGCAGCCGGTCTGGCGGACGGCCATGACGTCAGAGTGATCGCCAAAAATCGACAGGGCGTGGGTGGCGATGGTGCGTGCCGCAACGTGCAGTACAAAGGGGGTGAGCTGACCCGCCAGCTTGTACAGCGTTGGGATCATCAACAGCAGCCCCTGGGACGAGGTAAACGACGTCGACAGGGCCCCGGTTTGCAGCGCCCCGTGGACGGTGGCAATCGCACCGGCTTCGGACTGCATTTCGACCACGCGTGGGACATCGCCCCAGACGTTTTTCAGCCCATTGCCCGCCCAGGCGTCAGCCTGTTCCGCCATGGCTGAACTCGGGGTAATCGGGTAGATGGCGATGACTTCACTGGCGCGGAACGCGACGGACGCGACTGCGCCATTCCCGTCAATAGTTTGCATATGACACCCTTACATTGCGCAAAGAAAAAGGGACCCGTGATACAACGACGGATCCTGTAGTTATCTTTATATTTTAGCAAAGGCGGGCTTTTTCGATTTTCGCTTTTGTGTCCTGCGCATTCACGCCATCACGGGTTTGATCAAACTTTTGCCTGAAATCAGGCGCTATTTGTTTTGACAGCGCAGAAAAACGCAGCGTCGCTCTCGACGGCAAGGGGCGGGATGCCTATTATGCATAGGTTTCGCAATTTAATGTGGGGAGAGATTATGCGCGCAGGATTTTGGATTGGGTGTGCCGCTTTGTTACTGTCGGCCTGTAGTAATGAACCTGTTCAGCAGGCCACCGCCGCGCACGTCGCGCCGGGAATGAGAGCGGCGATGTCCAACTCCGGACAAGCTAACTGCGCCATGATTGGCGGCTCAATGTCCGTTGCGCGTCAGCTGGATGGCTCAGCCATCGGCATGTGCGCGCTGCCAAACGGCAAACGTTGCAGTGAGCAGTCGCTTGCCGTCGGATCCTGCGGGAACTACTGATTACTCTGCGCGTTTAAACACCATCGTGGTGTCGGCGGTGGCCAGCGTGAGCTGATCTTCGGTCAAATCGACCTGTGTACCGTTGCGCAGCATGGTGCCAATGGCGTGATCCAGTTCGTTCAACTCCGGCTCGGCGCAGAGTTTACGCGTCATGGCGAGCGCGTTGACCTTTAGCTCCCCGTCAGACAGCTTGCCCTGACCGCTAAAGCGGTTGCACATTACGCCTGAGATGGCCATGTCTTCCCCGAAGGCAATCTCAGGTGCAGGCGTCATCCCCGGAGTGATGGCTTTGCCGTTAATATTCTCCAGAACAAAACGATGCTTCTGAAGTTGTTCTTCCTGCACAGAGGCTTTCCCCGGATTTACACAGCCAGCCAGCGCCATGCTCAGGATCGTTACTGCAACGAGCGTCTTCATGTTTCTTCTCAATGTATTCACTTCACAAATAGCTACAGCATAGTTTATGGCCGGGAAGGATTTTGTCTTGCAGGAAAATCTGAAAATGGGGAGCGAAAAGGCTCTCTCCGTGCGAAGAGAGCCTGGTGATAAATCAGGCCAGTTCGTTCGGGCTGGCTTCGCCGTTTTCCAGCTGGCGCAGATTACCGAGCGTGGTTTCTGAAATGCTGATCAGCGCCTCGGCGGTCAAAAACGCCTGGTGGCCGGTAAACAGCACGTTGTGGCAGGCGGACAGACGGCGGAACACGTCATCCTGGATCACATCGTTAGACTTATCTTCAAAGAACAGGTCACGTTCGTTTTCGTAAACGTCCATTCCCAGCGCGCCGATTTTTTGCGTTTTCAGCGCTTCAATCGCGGCTTGAGAATCAATCAATCCCCCGCGGCTGGTATTGATGATCATCACCCCGTCCTTCATCTGCGCAAAGGCGGCGTCGTTCAGCAGATGGTAGTTGTCTGCCATCAGCGGGCAGTGCAGGGAGATCACGTCGGACTGGGCGAACAGGGTCGGCAGATCCACATACTCCACGCCCAGCTCCAGCGCTGCCGCACTTGGGTAGGGGTCGGAGGCCAGCAGGCGCATACCGAAACCTTTCAGAATACGCAGCGTCGCCACGCCAATTTTACCGGTGCCGATCACCCCGGCGGTTTTGCCATACATCGTAAAACCGGTCAGGCCTTCCAGCGAGAAGTTGGCATCACGGGTACGTTGGTAAGCACGGTGAATGCGTCGGTTTAAGGACATCATCATGCCGACAGCATGTTCGGCTACCGCTTCAGGCGAGTAGGCCGGGACGCGAACCACTTTCAGACCCAGCTCTTTCGCCGCATCCAGATCCACGTTGTTAAAGCCCGCGCAGCGCAGCGCAATATACTTAACACCATGCTTTTTCAGCTCTTCCAGCACTGGACGGCTGCCGTCGTCATTAACGAAAATACAGACCGCTTCACAACCGTGCGCGGTTTTCGCCGTTTTTTCGTTCAGCAGAAAGTCGAAAAATTCAAGTTCGAAGCCATACTCCTCGTTAACATGTTGCAGATACTTTTTGTCGTACTGCTTTGTGCTATAAATCGCGAGTTTCATGAGACTTTCTCCAGTGATTTTGGAACTACGTTAGCATGATTAAAATAATCTTACAATTTTTAAAATATTATTGATTTCAATAAGTTCTGATAATGATTTTACATCATCTCCGGGCAATAACTCTATGATCATCAAACTGAAGCGCTTTCATTGGCCGCGCGATCCCGTCACCAATAGGGACGATCCGCTGTGCTTTCCAGCGTGCGCGCTATAACCTTAGAAAAAACAGCAGCCTGAAGTGAATACTCAACCGCTCCGCTCGATATAAACATAAGCATAACTTATAGTTTTAGGGTGGCGATGTGCTGCATTAACAACCGAAATTTGACGGAGGCTTTATGGCTGATCGTCCAGATTATATTGATCCTGTTCCTGATGATTCCCCATTGCCGGGTGTCGGCGACCCGCTTCCTGGTGTAAACGATCCTGTTCCTGGTGACGTCGACCCGCTTCCCGGGGAAGATATCCCTGATGTGAATGACCCGCTGGATCCTGATGACCCAGATGGGATCAGAAGACCGCTTTAGATACGATTAATAAACCGCCTTCATTCAGGCGGTTTTTTTATGGCTGTGATTGCCCCCCATCTACTGACGATAAGGCCAGCAAAACGCGAGCAGACCGCGTTATCGCATCTATTCTTACAATGGCCTTCGCTTCAACTGTCTGGCGAAACATGCCACACTATCCGGCAAAACCGGCTAATTTTCGCTAAATCAGGATATTGACTGCCCATGAAGGGTAAATACAAAGCCGCGATCGCGCTTTTACTGTTAATCATTTTATTGCCGCTGACGCTGCTGCTTACGCTCGCGCAATGGGTACCCACTCTGGCCGGGGTCTGGCTACCCGCGGGCACCCGAATCGCCTTTGAAAAAAGCCCGCGCCTGACCCGTAATGCACTGGTGATTTCCGATCTGCGCTATCTGGTGGATGACTGCGAAATTGCCCGCGTTGAAGATGCTACCCTCAGCCACCCGAGCCGCTGGAAAATCACCATTGCCGGGCTGGATCTTAACAGCGCCTGCCTGAGTAAAATCCCCGCCAGCGAGCCAACGCCCGCCGCGCCGAAAACCCTCGCCGAATGGCAATCGATGCTGCCCAATACCTGGCTGACCATCGACCGCCTGACGCTCTCGCCCTGGCAACAGTGGCAGGGCAAACTGACCGCGTCGTTGACCCCGACGGTGCAGGATATTCGCTACGACGGCGACCAGTTCAGCCTGCGCGGCAAGCTGCAGGGCCGCGTCTTAACCATCAGTGATGTGAGTCTTAATCTGCCCGACGTCAGGCAGCCCGTT
>NZ_JBOGBT010000025.1:0-5618 GCF_051656365.1 Silvania sp.
GGTCAGCATCAGCACACCCGCACGGCTGCCCAGCGCGGCCGGAACGCCGTACTCCTCAATCGCCAGCGTGAACGAGAGCAACATCCCCGCCGCCAGCGATGGCGACAACATCGGCAACGTAACATGCCAGAACGCTCTACCCGCGCTGGCACCGTGCACCTGGGCTATCCGCGCCAGGCGCTGTCCGCTGGCCAGCAGGCTGCGCGATACGGCGAAATAGATCACCGGGAAAATATTCAGCGCCATCACCAGCACAATGCCGGTCTGGCTGAACAGCAGATCGTTTAGGTTAGTACCCACTAACTGCTGCAGATAGCCGTTGGTTTGCAGCACCAGCATCCACGACAGCGCGGCAATGTACGGCGGCGTGAGAAACGGGATTAAAAACAGCAGATCCCACAGGCGCGGCAGCGGCAGGTTAAACAGCCCGCGCGCCACGCCGAGGGGAAAACCGATCAGGGCGCTGACCAGCGCCACGCCGAGCCCGACCTGTAGCGTGCCGCCGAGCATGGTCGGCAGCTGCGGTTCGGACAACAGCGACTGCACACCGCTAAACGCGCCGGAGAACTGCCCGGCGCTGAACTGCGGGAACACCGCCTGCAGCACGATAAAAACGAGGGGAAACGCCACCAGAATCACCAGTAGCGCCAGCGTCATCACAGACAAAAATCTCTGATTCACAAGCTTTCCTGAAGACGGGGTTGCCCCCGCCGTGATTATAAGGTGAAGAGTGCGTTAAATCGCTTGAGGATGTCGCTACGCTCGGAGGTACCGTCACTTTTGGTCGGCAGGATTTTCAGATCGTTCAGCAGCGGGCGTTTGGCCTGCACGTCCTCGCGCGCGGGCATCAGCCAGGCATCGGCGACCATCGCCTGGCCTTCTGCGGACAAGACGTAGTCGACAAAGGCTTTGGCGTCGTCAGCGTGCTGGGTGGATTTGAGGATCATCATCGGGCGCGGGGCGATCACTGTTCCGCTGGCCGGGAAGATCACCTTCAGGGATTCGCCCTGGCTGATATTGCCGTAAGAGACATAGTCCACCGCGCCGAACACTGCCGCTTTGGCTCCCTGCATCACCGGCGTGACCGCCTGCGCATTCGGGCCGCTGACCACCATGCCGTTATTTTTGAGTTCATCGAACAGTTTCCAGGCGCTGTCGCCCATGCCGTTTTGCAGTCCGATCAGCAGATCCAGCGACGCACCGGACAGGGCCGGGTCCGGGGTGGTCACTTTGCCTTTAAAGGCGTCGGTGGTCAGATCCCGCCACTCTTTCGGCTCCGGGGTGCCGCTTTTGGTATTCCAGACGATCCCCAGCGCCGAAACGCCCTGCGCGACATAGTCGGCTGATTTCAGATCAGCCGGCACCTTCGCGGCATTGGCGCTCTGGAACGGCAGCAGCCAGCCGCGATTGTGCAGATCTTCCGCCGTATCCCAGGAAGCGGAGATCAGAATATCAGCCTGCGGATTAGCCTGCTCGGCTTCGAGGCGCGCCATCACTTTGCCGGTGGTCGCCTGGAAGATATCCACCTTAACGCCGGTTTTCTTTTCAAAGCCGCTGGCGAGATTTTTTGCAAGCGATCCTGGCCCGGCGGTGTAGACGGTCAGCGCGTGGGCGCTGGACATCATAACGGACGATAATGCCATGGCTAACAGCACTCCCTTCTTCACGGACATGGTGGTTTTCATGCGTACTCCCCTGAGGTTGAAATCAAACGATCGGCAGCGATGCTGCCAGCAGACAAATGCACAATCCGGTCGGCGAGGATTTCCGCTTCCCGGCGGTCGTGGGTGACATAAACGGCGGTGGTCCCGAGCTGGCGCAGCAATGTCGCCATCTCCTGGCACAGCGACTCGCGCAGTTCGCTATCGAGATTGGAGAGCGGCTCGTCAAACAGCAGCACCCGCGGTTCAGCCACAATGGCGCGGGCCAGCGCCACGCGCTGCTGCTGCCCGCCGGATAAGCCTGCCGGTTTGCGCCCGGCGAACTCGCTCAAGCCGACGCGCGTCAGCGCCTGCGCCACGCGGATTTCCCGCTCCTGACGCGCAACGTTGCGCATCTTCAGCGGAAACATCACATTCTGCGCCACCGTCATGTGCGGCCAGAGGGCGTAATCCTGAAACACCATGCCGATATCGCGGGCCTGAGGCGGCAGCGACCAACCGCTTTTCGCCACCAGCCGATCGGCAAAATGGATCTCGCCATCCGCAGGTTCGGTAAGCCCGGCCAGCAGGCGCAGAAGCGTGCTTTTTCCGCAGCCCGACGGACCCAGAAGCGCAACCACGCTCCCCGGCTCGATATGCAGATCGATTTGATTTAAAACAGTGTTCGCGCCAAAAGCGTACGACACGCCATTGAGCGTTATGGAGGTGAGCATCTTGTTATCCTCTTTGGGATTTGATGTCCGCCACTGTAGGTAGCTTGTGTGACGAAAACATGACGCGTTTGTTGCAGCTTGATTTCTGATGCCTTTCAGCCGTTTAATGCTCAGACGCTTACTTTGAGGAATTCCTATGAGCCACTTCCGCCCCGTCGAGTTAATGCACGCCAGCCGCCTGTTGAATCACGGCCCGACCATCCTGATCACCAGCCGCGACGATACGGTGGGCCGCCGCAACGTGATGGCCGCCGCCTGGTCAATGCCGGTGGAGTTCACGCCGCCGCGCATCGCCATTGTGGTGGATAAGAGCGCCTGGTCGCGGGAGTTGATTGAGCGCAGCGGCATGTTCGGCATCGTCATCCCTGGCGTTGCGGCCACCAACTGGACCTATGCGGTGGGCAGCGTCAGCGGGCGCGATGAGGACAAATTCAACTGCTACGGTATTCCGGCGATCGACGGCCCGGTGCTGGGGCTACCGGTGGTTGAAGAGAAGTGTCTGGCGTGGATGGAGTGCCGTCTGCTGCCCGCCACTTCGGCGGCAGAAAAGTATGACACTCTGTTTGGTGAAGTGGTCTCTGCCGCGGCGGATGAACGGGCGTTCGTTGCCGGGAGATGGCAGTTTGACGACGATAAGCGCAATACGCTGCACCATCTCGGGGCCGGTACCTTTGTCACCAGCGGCAGGCAGGTGAAAGCGCCGGGTCAGTAGCTCATACAGGTGTCCGCCCGGAAAACGGGCACTGTCCCGCACTAAGACTGTTTTTTTGACACATCGGTGAACATGTCGTGTAAGTGCCAGCGCCAGGTCGATAGATTCGACTGTCAAAATATCGTCCTGGTTGCCCTTACCCCAAACCCAAACCCAAACCCAAACCTGGTAAATTCTTAAAAATATTATTATGAAATCAAAAGCCTTTTTAATTGCATTCCAGATATGTTATGACTGTATTTCCCACGTAAATATATCTCTGCAGCAGAAATAACCATACGTTTTTGGCAACACGTTAATATAATCCTTTCGATCAGGGACCGACTCGATAATTAAGCGACAGACAGCGGGTTAGCGCCCCACTTTTTATACTGTTAATAATGATAAGGACAGTCGATATGTTATTAAAACCAGTCACTTTTGCATTGTGTGTTTCAGGCCTTTTTTCAAGTCATTGTCAGGCCAGCCCTGTTGAATGGGAGTCCTGCTTAAACAGCAAGTTTCAGTCCTGGTTCAACAGCGTACCTCATCGAAATCTACGCTGTGGTTTTTTAGACGTTCCCCTGCAATATAAAAATGGCACGAGCAATAAAGAATATGGCTCAGATAAAACGGTAAAAATTGCATTAACCCTGTTGCCGGCAATAGGTTCACGCAAGGGTGGCCTGGTGGTGATCAGCGGCGGGCCAGGCGTGTCAGGTATTAACCGCGATCTGTATTCTGACTGGCCGGTCAGTGCACTGGGTGAGTCCTGGGATATCGTAAGATACGATCCACGAGGTGTGGGTCAGTCTATCCCCAAAATCAACTGCGAGATGTCAGAAAATGCAGTAGCGGTGAGTTCCAGTCCAGAAGAGGAAACGAGACGCTATTTTAAAGCCTGCATAGATAATACGGGGGCTGATGTACTGAAACAT
Source organism: Silvania sp. (assembly GCF_051656365.1). NCBI lineage: Bacteria > Pseudomonadati > Pseudomonadota > Gammaproteobacteria > Enterobacterales > Enterobacteriaceae > Silvania > Silvania sp. The sequence goes on from NZ_JBOGBT010000025.1 coordinate 4,004, forward strand.
ATGGGCACTGATGAAGCCGTCAGCGATGTGGACAGGATTCGCCAGGCACTTCATGACAGCAAACTGACAGCAGTGGCTTATTCATACGGTACTCAGGTCGCAGCGCTCTATGCTGAACGCTTTCCTTCAACTACCCGGGCAATCGTTCTGGATGGCGTTGTTGATCTGGAGGAGGCAAAAGATGATTTTATCATGCTACGTAATCAGGCCAGGGGGTATCAGAATACCTTTGAGCGCTTTGCTGCGTGGTGTGCAGAGACCGGCAGCTGCCCGCTCTCATCCGATAAGACGCGGGCAACCCAGCAATATCGTAATCTTTTGAGTCGACTGGATTCTCAACCGCTTTACGGCGATCAGGGGCAACAGATTACCTCCTATGACCTGGTATCACTGACAACATATCTTCTGCTATGGCGCTCATCCTGGCCTTCCCTCGCCACAGCTGTTAGACAGTTGAGTTCAGGTATTGTCAGTAACGAGATTCTTGGGTTATTGGATGATTTAACATCGGTGGTTAATCTGGATGCATTGAGTGTTATCACTTGCGTTGATCAATCGGTGAAAGCACTCAGCCAGAGCGACATTCGCCGTCAGCAGCAGTTGATAAGAGAAGCATTTAAGGCAATCGATTATAAATCAGTAGAGCCAGATTCACTGGATTTATGTGGATCATTGGCGTGGAAAAACAATGTTCATATTAAGCGTCCGGTTAATGTACCTGCACTACCTCAGCTACTGTTTGTTGCGCAGCGATTTGACCCCTCCACACCCTGGCATAACGCCAGATCCATGGCCACACTTTTCAAAAGCCCTTTACTTACGCGAGAAGGTGACGGGCATACGCTGGTATTATCAGGATCAAATCTCTGTGTGGATAAAACGGTCGTAGATTATATCCTGAATCCTGATAGAAAGCTCAGTGATAAGGTTTGCCTGTGAACCTGGAATAACGGCTTCGTGGTGAAAGGTCGTTTATTAAAATCTATATGACCTTTTGCTAATTATCGATATTCATTATCAAACTGACCGCTTATTTTGTTAATAATTCAGCTTCGTCGGATTCAATAGGTCTTATAAGGAATGCGCATCCGGTCCAGCAGGTTGGTAAAATCCTGAACCGCGATAAACACCACCGCGCCTTTACCGAGAATAACGTTGGTGATCACCCCTACTGTCTCCCCGGTGAGGCTGTCGATCACCGGCCCACCGGACATGCCGGAGACAGCCCCTGCGCCGGTAATGACCCCGTAATAGCAGCCGTCGCGCTTTAAGAACCCGTCAATCATGCCGGAGCTGGATTTAGGCAGGCTGTTGATGGCGCTGTAGCCGAACAAAACGACGTTGCGCCCTCTTCGCGCGAAGGCCAGCTTGTGCAGCGGCTTACCGGCGTTATTGCGGGCAATCACTGCCACATCGCAGAGGGGATGTTGCGCGCGGATCGACTTCAGTAGTGGGACGGCGACATGCGCCGCGGTGAGGGAGAGCGTGTCCGTTACCGGAAAAGCACTGCCCTGGATCCCGCCTACAAACCAGCTTAACGGCGCAGGCAGGCCGATATAAACCAGATCAACCTGTTTTGTGGCGGTAAAGTCGGTACTGCTGGTGCCTGACATGA
>NZ_JBOGBT010000026.1:0-1921 GCF_051656365.1 Silvania sp.
CCGCAGCCAAGGGTGATACCATTTTTGGCGGTGAGCTGAATATGGCCCTGGGTGGACTGCACCATGACATCCTTCAGCGAGGTCAGTGACAGAGTGTCTGCATGTGACTCCATTGCCAGCGGACCGTTGCCGGACACCAGCCGCATCCCCTCCTCCCGGGCAAGCAGGGAGATCGCTTTAGCCGAGACAACCGAATGCCGCTGTGCGGCAGTGATATTCACTTCTCCCAGACTCTGCAGATACAGTCCTCTGCCGCTGTGTAACAGCGTGGCTTCCGGCGTAACCGCCGCCAGCCCCTGCGGGGCGCTGATAACAACGGCCGCCGACGTCAGGTCATCCGCGCCCTCAACAAGGGTGTTAAGCGGCGCGCTGTCAGGCATCACGTTATGATGAGACTGCGCGATACCTCCCCATTCGGTGGCCTGATTCAGTGCCCCTTTCAGCAAACTGACCGCCGAGTGCATCTCCAGCACCTTCCCCTGCGCCTTCGCCTGCCCGTCCGCACTGATAAAAATCCCCTTCTGTGCCCGTATCGCCCCCCACGCATCCGTGCGCAGTTCAAACCCCTCCCCACGCTTCTGTTTTTCGCTGCCCACCAGATGCCCGAGATTCAGCTGACTCTTGCCGCCGTACTCGGTGGAGACCTTGATATGCTCCTGGCCACGGCTGTCGTCGAGGCGGATTTTGTTATTGGCAGGTGTGCGCAGAACGTTGCGTTTGTAGTTGCGGATTGTAACGTGGTCAGGATGCGCCGAGTCGTGCAGCACCCCGGCGAGATATGGCCGGTCGGGATTGCCATCTTCAAACCCAATCGCCACTTCGGTCCCCGCCAGCAGCGGCAGGTGCAGGCCATAGTTGCCTCCGGCATACGGGCGGGACTGGCGTACCCACAGGCTTTCAAAGCCCGTTTCCCAGCTGTCCCGGTCAAACAGCATGCTGACGCGGTAGCGGCCGTTTTTGTCGATATGGCCGTAGGTGTCGTTCCCGGTGGTGCTGGTCACCCGCGCAGGGAGAGTGCCCGCCATCACCGGGCGTTTACCGGGCTCGGGACGAAACCCCACCTCGCTGCTGTCCGGGATAGCAGCGAAATGCACCGCAAAATCCTGGTCGCGCCGCGCGGCGCTGGGGCTGCCGGTAATGACCACGCCCTGGCTGAAAGCCTCCGCCACTTCATACCCCCCGGCGACCTTCAGCCGCAGACCCGGCCACAGGGTCGGACAGCTGCTGATGGCGCTGAGCTGTGTCTGGCCGTTCAGATAGCGCTCGTGGCGCATGCGGGCATAAAACGCCCCGGACTCCGGGGCCGGGTGGCGGTCATACGCGCTGCCCGCCGTCAGATAATTGTCGGCGTAGTGGTAGGCCTCCCCGTAGGTGGTGCTGTCCCCGCGGGTCACCTCCACCTGTAGGTTCATATCCTCATCAGCCAGGCGGTAGTTGTAGTCCCGGGTGGTGACCTGTTTCTGCACCACGCGGTGGTGGCAGGCCATCCCCCATACCGAGTCCACCCCTTTTGCGTGCTGGCCCGACGGCGGTACCGATGGCAGGATCAGGCTTTTCTCATAGCCCTGCTGGCTGTCGTAAAACGCCACCACGTCGATGTTAAGCCGCGTGTCGGTGGTGAAGCGAAACCAGATCCCCACCTCCCCCAGCAGACGGGTGATAAAGTGCAGATCGTCCTCACCGTACTGCATCACCTGCTCGCGGCGCGGGTACTCTTTGCTCAGCGAGAACAGAAAATCCTGACCGCGCAGGTTGTGACGCTCGCGGAGGATTTTTTCCACGATCTGCGGGACGGACATGTCCTGATAGATTGCGTTCTGGTGCGAGCGGTCGAGCAGCGCCAGACGGGGCTGCAGCGTCAGGGCGTACAGGGTCTGATCTTCCGAAGTGCTCAGCCGTTCGAATCCGCTCACCACGCCCT
>NZ_JBOGBT010000027.1:0-30642 GCF_051656365.1 Silvania sp.
ATTTATTCAAGTTTAGGTAGAAATCGCCATGAAACGCACTTTTCAACCGTCTGTACTGAAGCGCAACCGTTCTCACGGCTTCCGTGCTCGTATGGCTACTAAAAATGGTCGTCAGGTTCTGGCACGTCGTCGTGCTAAAAGCCGTTCACGTCTGACCGTTTCCAAGTAATTAAGCTAACCCCTGAGTGGTTAAGCTAGCATTTCCCAGGGAGTTACGTTTGTTAACTCCCACTCATTTCACTTTCGTCTTCCAGCAGCCACAACGGGCTGGCACGCCGCAAATCACCATCCTCGGCCGCCAGAATTCGCTGGGGCATCCCCGCATCGGTCTTACAGTCGCCAAGAAAAATGTTAAGCGTGCGCATGAACGCAATCGGATTAAACGTCTGACGCGTGAAAGCTTCCGCTTACGTCAACATGAACTCCCGTCTATGGATTTCGTGGTGGTGGCGAAAAAAGGGGTTGCTGACCTCGATAATCGTGCTCTCTCGGAAGCGTTGGAAAAGCTATGGCGTCGCCATTGTCGCCTGGCTCACGGTTCCTGATAGCCCTTATCCGGGTCTATCAACGCCTGATCAGTCCGCTGCTTGGGCCGCACTGCCGTTTCACTCCAACCTGTTCAAGCTACGGAATTGAGGCATTGCGCAGGTTTGGAGTGATAAAAGGCAGTTGGTTGACGGTGAAACGCGTATTAAAATGCCACCCTTTACATCCCGGTGGAGACGACCCCGTCCCCCCAGGACCTTTTGATACCAGAGAACACTAACGATGGATTCGCAACGCAATCTTCTTATCATCGCTTTGCTGTTCGTGTCTTTCATGATCTTCCAGGCTTGGGAGCAGGATAAAAATCCTCAACCTCAGCAGCAGATCACGCAGACAACGACCACCGCAGCGGGTAGCGCCGCCGACCAGGGCGTACCGTCCAGTGGCCAGGGTAAACTGATTACGGTTAAGACCGATGTGCTTGAACTGACTATCAACACCCGTGGTGGTGATGTTGAGCAGGCGCAGCTGGTAACTTACCCGAAAGAGCTCGCCTCTACTGAGCCTTTCCAGTTACTGGAAACCACGCCGCAGTTTATCTACCAGGCACAGAGTGGCCTGACCGGTCGTGATGGCCCGGATAACCCGGCTAATGGCGCGCGTCCGCTGTATAACGTCGATAAAGATGCGTTTGTGCTGGCGGATGGCCAGAACGAACTCGCGATTCCGATGACTTACACTGATGCTGCTGGCAACACCTTCACCAAAACCTTCACCCTGAAACGCGGTGAATATGCGGTGAGCGTGGGCTACAACGTGCAGAACACCGGTGCGAAACCACTGGAAGTCTCCACCTTTGGCCAGCTGAAGCAAACCATCAATCTGCCGACGCACCGTGACACCGGAAGCAACAACTTCGCGTTGCATACCTTCCGTGGCGCAGCGTACTCCACGCCAGATACCAAGTACGAGAAATACAAATTCGACACCATCGCCGAAAACGAAAACCTGAACGTCAGCTCGAAAGGCGGTTGGGTGGCGATGCTGCAACAGTATTTCGCGACAGCATGGGTACCGAATAACGCGGGCTCCAACAACTTCTACACCGCTAACCTGGGCAACGGCATTGCCGCTATCGGCTATAAGTCTGAGCCGGTTCTGGTTCAGCCGGGTCAAACCGGTACGCTTGGCAGCACCCTGTGGGTGGGCCCGGAAATCCAGGACAAAATGGCTGCAGTGGCACCGCACCTGGATCTGACCGTAGATTACGGTTGGTTGTGGTTCATCTCTCAGCCGCTGTTCAAACTGCTGAAGTGGATCCACAGCTTCCTGGGTAACTGGGGCTTCTCGATCATCGTTATTACCTTTATCGTTCGTGGCATCATGTACCCGCTGACCAAAGCGCAGTACACCTCCATGGCGAAGATGCGTATGCTGCAGCCGAAGATTGCGGCGATGCGTGAGCGTCTGGGCGATGATAAGCAGCGTCAGAGCCAGGAGATGATGGCCCTGTATAAAGCAGAGAAAGTGAACCCACTGGGTGGTTGCTTCCCGCTGCTGATTCAGATGCCAATCTTCCTTGCGCTGTACTACATGCTGATGGGTTCCGTTGAACTGCGCCACGCGCCGTTCGCCCTGTGGATCCATGACCTGTCTGCACAGGACCCGTACTACATCCTGCCGATCCTGATGGGTATTACGATGTTCTTCATTCAGAAGATGTCGCCTACCACTGTGACCGACCCGATGCAGCAGAAGATCATGACCTTTATGCCGGTCATCTTCACCGTGTTCTTCCTGTGGTTCCCGTCAGGTCTGGTGCTGTACTATATCGTCAGCAACCTGGTAACCATTCTGCAGCAGCAGCTGATCTACCGTGGTCTGGAAAAACGTGGCCTGCATAGCCGCGAAAAGAAAAATTCCTGATTCGGTTAGGCTGTAGCTAAAATAAAGGCGGTCATCAGACCGCCTTTTTTTATTGCCATTTGATGAGACAAACCATGAGCCATAACGACACGATCGTCGCCCAGGCAACCCCACCGGGACGCGGTGGTGTGGGCATTCTGCGCATCTCTGGCCTGAAGGCGCGCGAAGTCGCCGAAGCGGTGCTGGGTAAGCTGCCAAAACCCCGCTACGCCGACTACCTGCCGTTTAAAGATAACGACGGTACCGCGCTGGATCAGGGCATTGCGCTGTGGTTCCCGGGGCCAAACTCCTTTACCGGTGAAGACGTGCTCGAACTGCAGGGCCACGGCGGCCCCGTGATCCTCGATCTGCTGTTAAAACGTATTCTGACCCTGCCCGGCCTGCGCATTGCCAGACCGGGCGAGTTCTCCGAACGGGCCTTCCTGAACGACAAGCTGGACCTGGCCCAGGCCGAAGCGATTGCCGATCTGATTGACGCCAGCTCCGAGCAGGCCGCGCGTTCGGCGCTCAATTCGCTTCAGGGCGCTTTTTCCGTCCGCGTAAACCATCTTGTGGAAGCGCTCACTCACCTGCGCATCTACGTGGAAGCCGCGATTGATTTCCCGGATGAAGAGATCGACTTCCTGTCTGATGGCAAAATCGAAGCTCAGCTGAACGGCGTTATGGCCGATCTGGATGCGGTACGTGCTGAGGCGCGTCAGGGCAGCCTGCTGCGCGAAGGGATGAAGGTAGTGATTGCCGGGCGTCCGAACGCCGGAAAATCGAGCCTGCTTAACGCCCTTGCGGGTCGCGAAGCGGCGATTGTTACCGACATTGCCGGTACCACCCGCGACGTGCTGCGTGAACACATTCATATCGACGGTATGCCGCTGCATATCATCGACACCGCCGGTTTACGCGATGCCAGCGACGAAGTGGAGCGGATCGGTATCGAACGTGCCTGGCAGGAGATCGAGCAGGCCGACCGGGTACTGTTTATGGTTGATGGCACCACCACTGCGGCGCTTGACCCGGCGGAGATCTGGCCGGACTTTATCGCCCGCTTGCCTGCTAACCTACCGATCACCGTGGTGCGTAACAAAGCGGACGTCACCGATGAAGCACCGGGCCTGAGCGAGGTGAACGGTCACTCACTGATCCGTCTGTCGGCACGCACCGGCGAAGGCGTGGACGCGCTGCGCAGCCATCTGAAACAGAGCATGGGCTTTGATACCAGCATGGAGGGCGGTTTCCTTGCCCGCCGTCGTCATCTGCAGGCGCTGTCCGCTGCTGCCGAGCACCTGGAGCAGGGCAAAGCCCAACTGCTGGGTGCCTGGGCGGGTGAACTTCTGGCGGAAGAGCTGCGTCTGGCGCAGCAGGCGTTAAGCGAGATTACCGGTGAGTTTACCTCGGACGATCTGCTTGGGCGGATTTTCTCCAGCTTCTGTATTGGTAAGTAACTGCGCTTCAGTCATCTGAGAAAAAGCCGCATAACCGCCCTGTTATTGCGGCTTTTTTTTGCCGGTTAGAAAAAATAATAACGTATGTGACTATCTATTCTATATTACTAAAATAAATAGCAATCCCGATTATTATATTAACTGTGATTACAATCACAATTAATATATCGGCAGATAGACAAACATTCTCATTAGAATAATGTATATGCGTGTCTAATGAGGATAAATCAATGCCGATTACCTTAAATACATACATCACGTCTAAGTGGTTTAATGTTGACAATAAAATTGTCAATCACCACCCATAATCTCCCTTCGCCTCTGATTCTCTATGCAACCTGAATAGATTACACATCTATTTGATGGGTATGCCTTAATTATTGCGCTTATTAAGCTGCGATCGTGCCTTTGCATCTATCAGTCTGTGAGGATTATCCCCTCGACTGAGATGAGTAATGGCCGGCATACTCTTACCTGTATTAATGGTTATCAATAATAACCATCAGCACCGCTGCGAAAAAAAAGGACGCTATAATGGAAAACTTCAAACATTTACCAGAACCATTTCGCATCAGAGTCATTGAGCCGGTTAAACGTACCACCAGAGAGCACCGTGAAAAAGCTATCATCAAATCGGGTATGAACCCGTTCCTGCTTGATAGCGAAGATGTGTTTATTGATTTACTTACCGACAGCGGTACCGGGGCCGTGACCCAAAATATGCAGGCCGCAATGCTGCGCGGCGACGAAGCCTATAGCGGGAGCCGGAGTTATTACGCATTGTCCGAAGCGGTAAATACTATTTTTGGTTATCAATATACTATCCCTACCCATCAGGGCCGCGGCGCTGAACAAATTTATATTCCTGTCTTAATCAAAAAACGTGAACAGGAAAAAGGATTAGACCGGACTAAAATGGTCGCCTTCTCTAACTACTTCTTTGATACCACGCAGGGACACAGCCAAATAAATGGCTGCACCGTGCGCAACGTTTATATTAAGGAAGCGTTTGATACCGGCATCCGCTATGACTTCAAAGGTAACTTTGACCTGCAAGGGTTAGAACGCGGCATTGAGGAAGTGGGCGCGAGCAACGTACCTTATATTGTTGCCACGATCACCAGTAACTCTGCCGGGGGGCAACCTGTTTCGCTGGCCAACCTGAAGGCGGTTTACGCGATCGCTAAAAAATATGATATCCCAGTGGTAATGGATTCCGCGCGCTTCGCCGAAAACGCCTATTTTATTCAGAAGCGCGAAGCGGAATATAGAGACTGGAGCATTGAAGAAATTACCCGCGAAACCTACAAATACGCGGATATGCTCGCTATGTCGGCGAAAAAAGACGCGATGGTTCCCATGGGCGGCTTGCTGTGCATTAAAGATGACCGCTATTTCGACGTTTACACCGAGTGCAGAACCCTTTGCGTCGTCCAGGAGGGCTTCCCGACTTACGGTGGCCTTGAAGGTGGTGCGATGGAACGCCTTGCGGTTGGTCTCCGTGACGGTATGAATCAGGACTGGCTGGCATACCGTACGAATCAGGTTCAGTACCTGGTCGACGGACTGGAATCCATTGGCGTAATTTGTCAGCAAGCGGGTGGCCATGCCGCGTTTGTGGATGCCGGAAAGTTACTTGCGCATATTCCTGCAGAGCAGTTCCCGGCTCAGGCGCTGGCTTGTGAATTGTATAAAGTGGCAGGTATTCGGGCAGTTGAAATCGGTTCGTTTTTATTAGGCCGCGATCCGAAAACAGGTCAGCAGCTACCCTGCCCGGCTGAATTATTGCGTTTAACGATTCCGCGTGCAACCTACACGCAATCACATATGGACTTTATTGTCGAAGCCTTTGAGCATGTCAAAGAAAATGCAATGAATATTAAAGGACTGACATTCACCTACGAACCGAAAGTATTACGTCACTTCACTGCCAAACTCAAAGAAGTTTAACCTGCTGTCATTGGGTGGCAACGTCCGTTTGCCACCCGCACATAATTAAATAAATTAACAACATCAAGCTTACCATAATTGATGGGGGCACTATGGAAAACACGTTAGAGTTAGAGACTAAGCACTCCGCTGTCTGGGGTGTTATGGTGATAGCAGGTACCGTTATTGGCGGGGGAATGTTTGCTTTACCCGTGGATCTGGCAGGGGCATGGTTCTTTTGGGGGGCGTTTATTTTAATAATAGCCTGGTTCTCAATGCTTCACTCGGGTTTGTTACTATTAGAAGCTAATCTTAATTATCCAGTCGGTTCAAGTTTCAATACCATCACAAAAGATCTGCTCGGCAATAAATGGAATGTGGTCAGTGGCATTACGGTTGCATTTGTTCTCTATATACTGACTTACGCTTATATCTCCGCCAACGGCGCAATCATCAGCGAAACCATTGCGATGAATCAAGGGACGCATGTTAATCCCCGTATCGTGGGGATATGTACGGCAATCTTTGTTGCAGCCGTATTGTGGTTTAGTTCATTAGCCGCCAGCAGAATTACCTCGCTCTTTTTAGGTATTAAGATTATTTCCTTTATCGTTGTTTTTGGATCATTCTTCTTTCAGGTTGATTATTCAATATTAAGAGACCTCAACGTTAGTGCGAGCAGCAACACGACCTATTTCCCATATATCTTTATGGCACTGCCGGTATGTCTGGCATCGTTTGGCTTTCATGGCAACATTCCAAGCCTGATCATTTGCTACGGCAAGCGCAAAGACAAACTGATAAAAAGCATTGTTCTCGGCTCGCTGCTGGCCCTGGTTATCTATCTGTTCTGGTTGTATTGCACGATGGGCAACATCTCCCGCGATAGCTTCAATGAGATCATCTCCTCCGGGGGGAATGTCGATTCATTAGTGAAATCTTTCCTCGGTACCCGGCAACATGGGGTGATCGAATTTTGCTTGCTGGTGTTCTCAAATTTAGCCGTGGCCAGCTCATTTTTTGGCGTGACATTAGGTTTGTTCGACTATCTTGCTGACCTCTTCAAACTCGATAATTCACCGTCTGGTCGCCTGAAAACAATCCTGCTGACTTTCCTGCCACCCGCCATCCTCTACTTAATTTTCCCCAATGGTTTTATCTATGGAATTGGTGGCGCAGGGCTGTGTGCAACAGTATGGGCCGTCATTGTCCCCGCCTTTCTCGCATTGAAAGCGAGACAAAAATTCCCGAACAAGATGTTCACCGTCTGGGGCGGCAAGGTTATCCCGTCGATCGTGATCCTGTTCGGTGTCGTGGTCATTTTCTGCTGGTTCGGCAGCACCTTTAATTTCTTACCGCGCTTTGGCTGAATCTGACTAAAACTCTGCCAGCCATCTCACCCTGAGATGGCTTTCCTGGCAGGAAATCACCATTGTCCAAATGGCAACTCGCCACATCCCCGTTATCCCCCTATGCTGCTTGCCTGCATCTATGGGGGATTTATGGCTCGTTTTCTGTTTTGTAGTTTTGCGCTGGTGCTGCTGTATCCATCAGGGATTGATATGTATCTGGTGGGGCTTCCGCACATCGCCCGGGATCTGGGCGCCAGCGAAGCACAGCTGCATATTGCGTTTTCGGCCTACCTCGCCGGGATGGCGTCATCGATGGTGTTTGCCGGGAAGATTGCCGATAAAGCGGGTCGGCAGCCTGTCGCCATCACCGGGGCGGTCATTTTTGCCCTCGCCTCCGTGCTGTGCTCAATGGCACAGGACAGCACCCTGTTCCTCACCGGGCGCTTTATTCAGGGTATTGGCGCAGGCGGCTGCTACGTGGTGGCCTTTGCGATTTTACGCGATACCTTAAGCGCCCAGCGCCGCGCCAAAGTGCTCTCTATGCTGAACGGCATCACCTGCATTATCCCGGTGCTGGCGCCGGTGGTGGGCTATCTGATTATGCTTAAGCTGCCGTGGCAGAGCCTGTTCTGGACGATGGCGGCGATGGGTGCTCTGGTGTTTATCCTGTCGATTACGGTACTGAAAGAGACTCACCCGGGTTCGCAGAATGCGGGCCATAGCGCCACGCGGCCGCCGGACGAAAAACTCCTGAACCGCTTCTTTATCAGCCGGCTACTGGTGACCACGCTAAGCGTGGCGGTGATCCTGACCTATGTAAACGTTTCCCCGGTGCTGCTGATGGAGGTGATGGGCTTTGATCGCGGGGAATATTCCACGGTGATGGCCTTAACGGCGATGGTCAGTATGGCGGTGTCGTTCTCGACGCCGTTTGCCCTGAATATCTTTAGCCAGCGCACGCTGATGCTGACTTCTCAGGTGCTGTTCCTGGCGGCAGGGGTGATTCTGGCGACCGCCAGTTCCCATGCCCTGATGCTTGCGGGGATTACCCTGATTTGCGCGGGTTTCTCCGTGGGCTTTGGCGTTGCGATGAGCCAGGCGCTGGGCCCCTTTGCCCTGCGCGCAGGGGTGGCAAGCTCGGTGTTGGGTATCGCCCAGGTATGCGGCTCTTCGCTGTGGATTTGGCTGGCGGCAATAATCGGGCTCAATGCCCTGAATATGCTGATCGGGGTGCTGATTGGCTGTAGCATGCTGTGCATTACCTTACTTTTGGTTATCCGGCCCGCAGCGCACTATGAAGAAACCCATCAGCAGTCTCGATCTTAATCTTTTGTTATGCCTGCAGCTTTTGCTGCAGGAGCGCAGCGTCACTAAAGCCGCAAAACGGATGAACGTCACCCCCTCAGCGGTGAGTAAATCGCTGGCTAAGCTGCGCGATTGGTTCGACGATCCGCTGTTCGTCAAAACCCCGCTGGGGCTGCTCCCGACACCGCTGACGGTGAGTCTGGAGCAGGATCTTGCCGACTGGATGCAGATTGGTAATCAGATCCTCGACAAATTCCATCATGACTCCCCCGGCGGCCTGACGTTCGAGCTGGCGGCAGAGACCCCGCTGATGCTGATCCGCTTTAACACATTGCTGGAACAGATTAATCAGCGCTATCCGCAGGCCACGGTCAAAATGCGCCACTGGGATTACGATTCACTGGACGCCATTACGCGCGGGGAGGTCGATCTCGGCTTTACCGGACGGGAAACGCATCCGCGCTCCCGCGAACTGCTCAAGCTGATGCCGTGGTTTATCGACTATGAAATTCTGTTCAGCGACCGTCCCTGCGTCTATCTACGCGAGGATCACCCCGCGCTGCAGGATGAGTGGAATCTGGAAACATTCCTGCGCTACCCGCATATCAGTATTTTCTGGGAGCGTAGCGACACCTGGGCGCTGGATGAAGTGTTAAGAGAGATGGGCCGCGAGCGCAATATCGCCATGAGTTTGCCGGGTTTCGAGCAGTCGATGTTTATGGCCGCGCAGCCGGGCCATAACTACATTGCCACCGCACCGCAATACTGTCATCACTATAATCAGCTCCACCAGCGCAAGCTGATTGCCCTACCGATCCCCTTCGATGACGCGCAGGCCGAGAAGCTCACCGTGCCCTTCACCCTGATCTGGCATAAGCGTAACAGTCTCAATCCGAAAATCCTCTGGCTTCGGGAAACCATTAAGGCGCTGTATGGTTCACCACTGTGTTAGCAAGCGTATTTTTGACTAATAAAATGTAAAGTTCGGCCTCAGAACGTCTCTTCGCCTCATTTAGCCATTAAAACAGACGGAAAGTTAAGCGATAATGATGTAAGCGTTTAACATCACTACTGACCATTATCATGGAGCGAAAAATGGCTACGCATTTTGCAAGAGGGACTCTGACTGAGGGGCAGCTGGTTTCATCCCGACTCTCGTCATGCTGTCATAACGACGCGCGAAAACTCCCCGAACATCGTCGTACGCGGTTCCTCGCCTCCCGGGCGCTGCTCGCCGAACTGCTGTTTATGTTGTATGGGACCGGCGAGCTGCCGGAAGTGATCACCCAGCCGGAAGGGCGTCCTGTTTTTGCTGATCCGGATCTGCCGCGTTTTTCTATTGCCTACGCCGGAAATATCGTGGGTCTGGTACTGACGACCGAGGGCGACTGCGGACTGGACATGGAACTCCAGCGCGCAATACGCAACCTGCACGGCTCCCATGCCCACGATGATTACCCCCTCTCCAGCAATGAGAACTTATGGGTACGTAACCAGAACGATCCCAACGAAGCCAAAGCCCAGCTGATCACCCTGCGTCAGAGCATCCGTAAGCTGTCAGGCGACGCCAGTGATTGCGCCAGCCTGCTGCAGCTGTTACCCGGCTCGGGTCGCCTGCGCGCCGCCAAAGCCCCCGAAATTGAAGCCCTGAGCGATGCCGAAGACGTGCTGATCTGGTCGATTGCCGTCACCCCGGCCATTGAGCGACTCAAAATCTGGCAGTTTGATAGCCGCCTCGGCTGGCACAGTCTGCCGGATGTGCCCGCCCGCGCGAACGAACCCGAAGCGCGCCTGATGCGCTTAACCAGTTTACCGATTGAAAAAGCCATTATCCTCAACTGACCCTTCAGGGCCATCATGATGAAGAAGGAGTAATCATGTCTGATACGCTGAACGTTGTTACGTTACTGGGAAGTCTGCGCAAAGATTCATTTAACGGGATGGTTGCCCGCACGCTGCCGAAGTTGGCACCCGCGGGAATGGCGATCGCTGCCCTGCCGTCGATCGGTGATATTCCGCTGTATGACGCCGATGTGCAGCAGGAAGAGGGGTTCCCGGCGTCTGTCGTCGCGCTGGCAGACCAGATTCGCCAGGCGGATGGCGTGGTGATTGTCACCCCGGAATATAACTACTCGGTACCGGGTGGCTTAAAGAACGCGATCGACTGGCTTTCTCGCCTGCCGGACCAGCCGCTGGCGGGTAAACCGGTACTGATCCAGACCAGTTCAATGGGGGCGATTGGTGGCGCGCGCTGCCAGTATCACCTGCGCCAGATCCTGGTGTTCCTGGATGCGATGGTAATGAACAAGCCGGAATTTATGGGCGGAGTGATTCAGAACAAGGTCGACCCGCAGACAGGTGAAGTGGTGGATCAGAGTACGCTGGACCATCTGACCGGTCAGCTGACCGCATTTGGGAAGTATATTCAGCGGGTGAAAGCGTAACTAAAAACCCCTCTCGTTAAGAGAGGGGTTTTGCATTAGTGCGCGTCGATAAAGGCAATCTTCAGAATGAACAGCAGCGCCACCACAATCACGCATGGGCTCAGTTCACGCCAGCGCCCGGTGCCCAGCTTCATCACGCAGTAAGAGATAAAGCCCAGCGCAATCCCTTCGGTGATTGAGAAGCTGAACGGCATCATCACCGCGGTAATAAACGCCGGAACCGCTTCGGTCAGATCATCCCACTTCACGCGCGACAGGCTGGATGTCATCAGCACACCCACGTAGATCAGCGCGCCTGCAGCCGCATATGGCGGTACCATTCCGGCCAGCGGAGAGAGGAAGATCACCAGCAGGAACAGCAGTCCTACAACCACCGCGGTCAGACCGGTACGGCCTCCGACAGATACCCCGGAAGAGGATTCGATATACGCAGTCACAGAAGAGGTACCGATAAAGGACCCGGTCACGGAAGAGATACTGTCCACAAACAGCGCCTGCTTCATGCGTGGGAATTTCCCTTTCTCATCTGCCAGACCGGCTTTGTCGGTGACGCCGATCAGCGTACCGGAGGAGTCAAACAGGTTAACCAGCATGAACGAGAAGATCACGCCCGCCAGACCCAGATTCAGCGAGCCCGCCAGATCGACGTGGCCAATCACGGTGGTGACGCTCGGGGGCGCAGAGACGATCCCGCCGTACTTCACATCGCCCAGCATCCAACCCAGCAGGGTGGTGACCACGATGGAAACCAGCACCGCGGCGTGAATGTTACGCGAGGCGAGAATCGCAATGATAAAGAAGCCCAGCACGCCCAGCAGCACGCTGTGCGAGGTCAGGTTGCCAATGCTGACCAGCGTTTCCGGATTCGCCACGATCACGCCGGCGTTTTTCAGCCCCATCATGCCGATGAACAGGCCGATACCGCTGGTGATACCTACGCGCAGGCTGACCGGGATATTGGCAATCATCCAGTAGCGGACGCGGAAAATGGTCAGGATCAGCAGACCCACCGCACCCCAGAAGATTGCGCCCATCCCCACCTGCCACGGCAGGCCCATTGCCTGAACCACTACAAAGGCGAAGAAGGCATTCAGGCCCATCGCTGGCGCCAGCGCCACCGGTAGGTTAGCGAACAGACCCATCAGGATGCTGCCGAAAGCGGCGATCAAACACGTCGTTACGAAGACGGCGCTGGTATCCATGCCAGCAACGCCCAGAATTTGCGGGTTCACGAAAACGATATAGACCATCGTCAGGAAGGTGGTGAAACCGGCGATCACTTCGGTGCGTGCCGTGGTGCCGTGTTCGCGCAGTTTAAACACGCGCTCAAGCAAACCCGTTCCAGAAGACTGGGTAGTGTGTTGTTGACTCATCATCTATTTCCGAACAAGGAGGGAAAATTCGTCGCTATCCTATACCAAAATGCGACAATAGGGGCGGTTGGCGCGCATTTTTTTTCATTGAATTTGCTTATACGGCAACGATTGCGTCCCACCATTCGGCATTACGTAAACGTTAAACTTGTTAAGAAAGGGAAAGGCATGTCTCAGATTGAAGCAGTGTTTTTCGACTGCGACGGTACGCTGGTCGACAGTGAGGTCATCTGTTCCCGGGCGTATGTCACCATGTTCCAGGAATTTGGTATTACGCTCGATCTCGAAGAGACGTTCAAACGCTTCAAAGGCGTGAAGCTCTACGAAATCATCGATATCATTAACGCCGAACGCGGCGTCAGTCTCGCGAAAGCGGATCTGGAGCCTGTTTACCGCGCCGAGGTCGCACGCCTCTTCGACTCAGAACTGGAGGTGATCGCCGGTGCCAGCGAGCTGCTGGACGCGATGGCCGTGCCGATGTGCGTGGTCTCGAATGGCCCGGTCAGCAAAATGAACCACTCCCTGGGCAAGCTGCAGATGCTGCACCATTTCCCGGAAAAACTGTTCAGCGGCTACGATATTCAGCGCTGGAAGCCCGATCCAGCACTGATGTTCCACGCGGCAAAAGCGATGAACGTCAATGCGGAAAACTGCATCCTCGTGGATGACTCCAGCGCGGGGGCGCAGTCGGGTATTGATGCGGGGATGGAGGTGTTTTACTTCTGCGCCGATCCGCATAATAAGCCGATCAGTCATCCGAAGGTGACCACCTTTACCGATCTGGCTCAGCTACCGGCACTGTGGAAAGCACGCGGCTGGAATATCACCCGCTAAGCCTGACCAGCCGTAAAGCAACACGCTTTACGGCTGTACGAGGGGTGTCAGTGCGGCTGAGTCAGGGCAGAGACCGCGGCCTTATCCGCAATAATGGTTAATGCCGGATGCAGCTGTAGTACCGACGCCGGAAGCTGTTCCGTTACCGGCCCTTCGAGCATCCCCTTCAGCGCCTGCGCCTTCCCTTCGCCGTTTACAATTAGCAGTAGGTTTTTTGCCGCCATGATGCTTTTCGGCCCCATTGTTACGTAGCTGTCCGGGACCAGCGAAAAATCGCCGCCCAATTCGCCGTGAGCCACCGTGTTAACCATTTCGCCCGCAATCGGCACTTCGGTGGTCATATCGTGGAAGTGGGTAGTATTGGGCAAGTTACCGCAAAAGTGCCCGTCTGCACCGAGCCCCATCACCACCAGATCCAATCCACCCTGTTGGGCGATCTTCGCATCGTGATCGTGATAATTATCCACCGTCAGCTTCTGGATGTTGTCTTCGCTAATGCTGGCCGGGGTAAAGAACAGGCCGCGTAAATTGGTGATAGTCACGCCATCCCCGGTTTTGCCGCGAAAAGGAATTTCGTCGAAGTTATAAAAATGTACGTTCTTCAGCCAGTCTTTGCCTTTTACGGATGCGGTAAGCAACTCGTACATTCGCTTCGGCGTTTTACCTGCGGTGATCGCCAGATTCACCCGACGCGGTTTCAGCATGTATTCAACCACATGACGAGCCGCGAGCTGACTCATCTGCTCAACGTCTTCTGTTACGATTAGCTTCATCTTCTACTCCCGCGGTGATTTAAATAATTTTTGCACGAAGGCCGCGTAAGCCGGGCGCCAGACGTCCATTTCATGATTCAGGCCGGGGTATTCCTGATAATCGAAGCGGATCTGGCGTTTCTCAAGCTCTTGCTTCAGGCCAAGGATATCTTTACCGGTGACGACATCTTTCTCACCGACCACTACCGTGAAATTGCGCAGTTGCTTGTTAATTGACTTCGGGTCATTCAGCCGCGCACTGACGCCGGCATCCGGCACCGTGGTGGTGGTGACGCCGCTAAAGGTGGCCAGCCAGCCGAACTGCTCAAGGTGATTCATCCCGGAGACCAGTGCCTGGTAACCGCCCTGCGACAGGCCCGCCAGCGCACGGCCATCCGCGTCGTCACGCACGTTAAAGCGTTTGCTAATCAGGGGGATGATGTCGTTCATTAGCTCGCGATCGGCAGCCTGGGCATTCAGCGGGTAGAAGACATTGCGCCGCTCGTTGGGAATAAACTCCTCTGCGACGATCCCCGTTGCATCGGTTTCGGTGTCTGGCACCACCACCAGCATCGGCTCAATTTTTCCGTCGGCGAGCAGGTTATCCATGATCTGCGCGATACGCCCCTGATCGATCGCCGAGCGACCGGTATCGCCAAAGCCATGATAGAAATAGAGCACCGGCAGCGGTTTTCCCTGACCAGGGTAGCCAGGCGGCGTCCAGACGAACAGCTGGCGCTCAGACTTGAGCGCAGCAGAGTGGTAGGTCAGAGTAATCAGATCCCCGTGCGGCACCGGATTCACATCCAGAATGCTCCCCGGCACCAGCACCATGCTGGTATTCACCTGACGCTGCGGCTTGGTCATCGCCGTACCGGTGTCAATACTGCGCACGCCGTCAACGTTGAAGAAATACTCATACAGGTTGGGCTGCATCGCCGGCCCCTGCCAGCTCCAGAGACCCGCGCTGTCTTTGGTCATTGGATGAATATTTTCCGGCGAGGGGATCCCCACCACTACCGACACGCTTTTCGCTGCTGGAGCAAAATAGCGCCAGGTTACCGACTTATCAGCATTCACCTGCGTGACATACTGACTCAGTGGCCGGGAGGGATCCGGTGCGGCCGGGAGATCTGCCGCGAAAGCGGTCTGGCTGATGCAAAAGCACAGCGTAATCAGCGATAAGCTCGTTTTAATGCGTTTCATGGGTATCGTCCTTAATAAAATGTATCGGGTTACCACCAGATTTCAGCCTGCGCACCTACCGCAAACTGGTCATTTTTCTGATCTTCGAACGTGAAGTCATCCAGCTCGGTGTCTTCTGCTTTGATGTAAGTTGCGTAGAAACGGATTTCCGGGCGAGAGGTCAACATGCTGGTGTTAACTTTAAAGGTGTGGAACAGCGTTGTTTTGTAACCGGACTCGTCATATTTCTCTCCGCTGAGATCGGTGTTCTGCTGTTTGAAATACCCCAGCTCTACGCCGGTCTGGTTATATTGATCCCAGATATAAGCCGGGCGAACGACGGCACGAATGGACTCAAAGTCGGAATGTGCCCCCGTTTCATAGCTGTAGACATCATTGCCGAAGGAGTAAACCAACGCATTGGCGACAATAACCCGGTCGTTGAGGTACATCTCCCCCTGCGAGGTCAGACGTACCGCCGTGCCGTTGGTGTGATCGCCGTAATATTTGCCGTTGAAGGTGGTGAACGGACTGGAGCCCGCATAGCGTGAGAAGCTGCTCGCAATGGAGTTATTGGCCAACAGCACCGAGAACTCATTGAAGCCACCGGTATCAAATTTTTGCGTCAACGAGGTGCCAACCATCCAGGTGTCTTTCCACTGGTAATAGTCGTTGTTCTGCTGGTTATATTTCTCGCTCGAGCTCTGGTTTGCCGCGACGTAGCGCCCGCTAACCATCAGCGTGGCTTTATCCCACAGCGGTAGATCCTTGTAGCGCAGATCGATGGTATTGGTATTGATTTGCTGTTTGTTTTGCAGGGCACGGTCGTAGTCGTCAACATCCTCACGTACCAGCGCGATATCGATCTTACCTGGCCCCACTTTCCAGTTTTCCAGCCCGATCCCGGCCGCAGCGTCGGTACGCTGTGTTTTCCAGTCCAGCATCTGGATCTCGATTTTTGGCGCGCCGTGTTTGCCGACCCAGAAGTCCGCTTCCGGGGCAAACGGCAGGAAGCCCTGCGTCGTCACGTACATATCGGAAAACTGCATATAGTTTTCGCCGCCCGCATTATCACCAAACCAGCCGGTGGAGTACTGCTGGCCGACGTTGCCATCCAGCATCACAATGGCATCGACGCGCTTATTGCCCTCCTGCCAGACCCGCTGTTTAAGCTGCAAATCGAACCAGCCGGAGTACTCATTCCCGAGTCGACCCAGTGAGCCGATCGCCCAGGATTTTGGCGAGCCGTGTGAGGCCGTTCCCCAGCCGGAGCGATAGTAGCCGTTATAGCTAAAGCCGATTTCATCTTTCACAAATTTACTGAAATCTTTCATGGTGATGGAAGAATAAACATCCCCATTAGCGTTATCGGTTTTCACCAGCACTGCATCCGGTTTTTTCGCTGGGCTGACGACCTGCGTTTTGGCGAGCTCTTTATCCTTATATTGTTGAAGCTCGCCCTGGGTCTCTTTTAATGCTTGCTCGAGAGATGCGAGGCGTTGCTCCACGGTTAATGATTGTGACCCGGCATAGCAAAAAGGTGTCATCACTAAAATGACAGAGGTGAGGATGTTTCTCCTGAACATAATAATATTCCCTTTAATGGTTGTTATAAAACGGCAGAGGATTTTCTGGCTGAAATAAAACTAAACAGAACGGTAATAACAAACGCCATGACGATAGAAATAACCGCACCGGTAATACAGGCCCAGACGGTATAATCGACGCCGGTAGAGGGGATCGTTTGCATAAAAGTGAAGATGCTCGGTATCCCAAAGGAATAGACTTTAGTCTGGGCAAAACCAATAACGGCGCCGCCTGCTGCGCCGCTGATGCAGGCAATAACGAACGGATATTTACGCGGTAAATTGACGCCGTAAACGGCGGGCTCGGTGATACCAAATAGCCCGGTGACTGCCGCAGATCCTGCCACCGCGCGTTTTTGCCGATCGCGTTCACGCAGGCAGATCGCCAGCGCGGCACCCACCTGCGCCAGAATCGCCGGCACCAGCAGAGGCATCATGGTGTCGTAACCCAGCACCGTGAAGTTGTTGATGCACAGCGGCACCAGCCCCCAGTGCAGACCGAACATCACAAATACCTGCCACAGACCGCCCATCAATGCGCCTGCAAACCCGGGTGCGGCGGTATAGATGAACAGATAACCTTGTGCTATCAGCCCGCTTATCCAGGTGGATACCGGCCCCACCACCATAAAGGTCAGCGGGGTAATCACCATCAGGCACAGCAGCGGCGAGAAAAAGTTTTTGACCGCTGACGGCAGCCACGCATTGAGCTTTCTCTCCAGCAAACTGCACAGCCAGGCGGAAAAAATGATTGGGATAACCGAAGAGGTGTAGTTGATAAAGGTCAGCGGAATGCCCATAAAATCAAATGCGGTGCCGCCAGACTCGCCCAGTGCCTTTAGCACCACCGGATGCACCAGCGCGCCGCCAATAATCATGGTCACGAACGGGTTGCCGCCAAACTGCTTTCCGGCGGTATAGCCGAGGATTATCGGGAAGAAATAAAACAGTGCATCGCTGGCGCTGAACAGGACTAAATAGGTTCCGCTCTGCTCGCTTAACACGTTCAATGTCGTGGCGACGGCGAGGCAGCCTTTAAGGATACCGGTCGCCGCCAGTAAGCCGATAAGGGGGGTAAAAATGCTCGAAATGACATACACAAAGCGATTGAACAGAGAGCCTTTTTCCGCATCCGCTGTCGCGGGCGTTTTTTCGCCGACAATCGCATTTACGGCGTTATAAATATCGTGAACATGGTTTCCAATAACAACCTGAAATTGACCGCCGTGTTCGACGACCATAATAATTCCGGGTGTGTTTTTTAATACTTCAGCGTTCGCTTTACTGCTGTCTTTTAATTTAAACCGTAAGCGCGTCGCGCAGTGCATCAGGCTCACGATGTTATCTCTCCCGCCAACCCCAGCCACTATTTCCCCGGCTAATGTCATCTTGTTCATCCTTTAACAGTTATAGGCAAAAAAAAACCTGAAAAAGACGTCTCTTCTTGAGAAGGCCGTCTCTTTCAGGTTTTGCCCGCATGATTACGGTAGCAATCCACTATTTAACGCTGTTACGCCATCGAATAAATTGAATAAAATGACTTTTTGGCGTTGGAATGTTTTATTTCAGACTGAGATTAAAAACAATGCAGGGCTGAGTGAAATGTGACTGATATCTTAATTAATTGTCAACATGCGCGGGATATATTGATAGGATAAATATAACGCCAGCATAACTGGCGTTATGAATGATATTACTCTTTCGGATCTTTACCCGCGAGCATTTTGTCCAGCTCATCACCGCCAACGTGACGGAAATCCTGTCCTTTCACGAAGTAGAAGATGTATTCGCAAATGTTCTGGCAGCGGTCACCGATACGTTCGATTGAGCGGGCGCAGAACAGGGCGGTCAGTACGCTTGGAATGGTACGAGTGTCTTCCATCATGTAGGTCATCAGTTGACGCACAATGCCTTCATACTCCTGGTCGACTTTCTTGTCCTCACGGTAGATACGCACCGCTTCGTCCAGATCCATCCGCGCAAAGGCATCCAGCACATCGTGCAGCATCTGCACGGTGTGGCGACCTAGCGATTCCAGGCTCACCAGCAGCGGCTGGTGTTGCTGAGAAAATTTCTCCAGCGCGGTGCGGCAAATTTTGTCCGCCACGTCGCCAATACGTTCCAGCTCGGCGATAGTTTTGATGATCGCCATCACCAGGCGCAGGTCGCTCGCCGTTGGCTGGCGTTTGGCGATGATCCGCACGCAGGCTTCGTCAATGGCGACTTCCATCATGTTGACGTTTTTATCGCCCTCTACCACGCGCTTTGCCAGCTCGCTGTCCTGGTTATGCATCGCGGTGATCGCATCAGAAAGCTGCTGCTCTACCATTCCGCCCATGGTCATCACCTGGGTGCGGATGCTTTCCAGCTCTGCGTTGAACTGGCCGGAAATGTGTTTATTAAGATTGAGGTTGTCCATGGTTAACTCCAAATCAACCGTAGCGGCCAGTAATATAGTCTTCCGTTTGCTTTTTCGCGGGCTTGGTGAACAGATCGTCCGTTTTACTGAACTCAATCAACTCGCCCAGGTACATAAACGCGGTGTGGTCGGAACAACGCGCAGCCTGCTGCATGTTGTGGGTCACGATCACCACGGTGTAATCCGCTTTCAGCTCCGTGATCAGCTCTTCGATACGCCCGGTGGAGATGGGATCCAGGGCTGAACAAGGTTCATCCAGCAGCAGCACTTCCGGTCGAATGGCGATGCCACGCGCAATGCACAGACGCTGCTGTTGACCACCGGAGAGAGAGTATCCGCTCTGGTGAAGTTTATCTTTGGTTTCGTTCCATAATGCGGCCTTGGTCAAGGCCCACTGCACGCGCTCATCCATATCAGTACGGGAGAGCTTCTCGAACAGGCGTACACCAAAGGCGATATTGTCATAAATGGACATCGGGAATGGCGTCGGCTTCTGGAACACCATGCCCACCTTCGCACGCAGCAGCGCGATATCCTGGGTATTGGTGAGAATGTTATCGCCATCAAGCAGGATTTCGCCTTCGGCGCGCTGCTCAGGATACAGCGAATACATTTTGTTAAAGGTACGCAGCAGGGTGGATTTACCACAGCCTGAAGGCCCGATAAAGGCTGTCACCTGGTTCTTGGCGATATCCAGGTTGATGTTTTTCAGGGCATGGAATTTGC
Source organism: Silvania sp. (assembly GCF_051656365.1). Taxonomy (NCBI): domain Bacteria; kingdom Pseudomonadati; phylum Pseudomonadota; class Gammaproteobacteria; order Enterobacterales; family Enterobacteriaceae; genus Silvania; species Silvania sp. The sequence continues at coordinate 19,757 of NZ_JBOGBT010000027.1, forward strand.
CATAGTAAAAGTTCAAATCACGAACCGAAAGAATACCTGGGGCAGTATCAACCATACTCATTGACTCATTTCCTCATCCGGCGCCGCAGAGTGCCACGCCGTCAATAATTAACCGTGTTTCTTCTTCGCGAAAATAACGCGCGCCAGAATGTTCAGTAACAATACACACAGGGTAATAATCAGCACCCCGGCCCAGGCCAGTGACTGCCATTCGGCAAACGGGCTCATTGCAAATTTAAAGATGGTCACCGGCAGGTTGGCGATCGGCTGCATCATGTCCGTGCTCCAGAACTGATTGGAGAGCGCGGTAAAGAGCAGCGGGGCCGTTTCACCTGCGATACGGGCAATGGCCAGCAGCACACCTGTCAGGATCCCAGAGACCGAGGCCTTCAGAGTGATGGCGGAAATCATCTTCCACTTCGGCGTACCCAACGCGTAGGCTGCTTCACGCAGGCTATCCGGCACCAGTTTCAGCATGTTCTCGGTGGTACGGATAACGATAGGTACCTGCAGCAGCGCCAGCGCAATCACCCCCGCCCAACCGGAGAAGTGCTCCATCTGCGCCACCACGATGGTGTAAACAAACAGACCGACCACGATAGACGGGGCAGAAAGCAGAATGTCGTTAATGAAGCGGATCACTTCTGCGACCCACGACTTGCGGCCATATTCCGCCAGATAAATACCCGCCATGATGCCCAGTGGGGTACCAAAAACGGTCGCCCACAGGATCAGCAGGCCGCTGCCCGCCAGGGCGTTCGCCAGGCCGCCACCCGCTGTATTTGGCGGTGGAGTCATTTCGGTGAACAGCGCCAGCGACATACCGTCGATACCGCGGGTCACCGTGGAGAACAGGATCCAGATAAGCCAGAACAGGCCAAACGCCATCGTTGCCATCGAGAGGCTCAACGCAAGGCGGTTTTTAAAGCGGCGCTTCGCCTGCATTTTGCGGCGAGATTCTGCCAGCTCGGCGGTGTTTTGCATTTCGAGCGTCGCCATTAGCGTGCCCCCTCATTTTTGGCCAGGCGCATGATCATCACTTTAGAGATCGCCAGAACGATGAAGGTGATAACAAACAGAATTAAGCCCAGTTCCATCAGTGCCGCAACGTGCAGGCCCGATTCCGCTTCGGCGAATTCGTTAGCCAGCGCCGAGGTGATGCTATTACCCGGCATGTAGAGGGAGGCACTGTCGAGCTGGTAGGTGTTACCGATGATAAAGGTGACCGCCATGGTTTCGCCCAGCGCGCGGCCCAGACCCAGCATCACGCCGCCAATCACCCCGTTGCGGGTAAACGGCAGGACGATACGCCAGATAACCTCCCAGGTGGTGCAGCCGATACCGTAGGCCGACTCTTTCATCATCACCGGAGTTTGTTCGAAGACATCGCGCATTACCGCCGCAATGTAGGGAATAATCATGATGGCCAGGATCACACCTGCAGCCAGGATCCCGATACCGAATGCCGGACCGGAAAAGAGCGCGCCCACAAACGGAATATTCGACAGGACGTTGCCTACCGGCTCCTGGAAGTAAGTTGCAAACAGTGGCGCAAAGATAAACAGGCCCCACATGCCGTAAACGATACTCGGGATGGCCGCCAGCAGTTCGATGGCGATGCCCAGCGGACGCTTCAGCCAGTTCGGTGCCAGTTCAGTCAGGAACAGGGCGATACCAAAGCTGACCGGCACGGCAATCAGCAGGGCGATAAACGAGGTTACCAGCGTGCCGTAAATCGGCACCAGTGCACCGTAGATATCGTTCGGGGCATCCCATTCCTTGGTCCACAGGAAGGAGAAACCAAATTTCTGGATGCTCGGCCAGGAGGAGAAAATCAAGGACACGATAATGCCGCCCAGCAGCAATAGCACAATCAGCGCAGCCAGTTTTACCAGCGCGCTGAAAATCATGTCACCTTTTTTACCCGGAGGGTTAAATGCAGGCTTGGTTGCAGCCATAAGTTACTCTTCTGTTAATCGCGTTTACGAAGTTAGCGGGTGCGCCAGGCGCTACCCGCTATTTTCGTCAGAATGCTAAATTAATACAATGCCTTACCGCTGCTGTCTTTAACGTTGGTTTTCCATGCAGCACGAATCTGCTCAACCACGCTGTCCGGCAGGCTGGCGTAGTCCAGGTCATTAGCCTGTTTGCCGCCATTTTTGTATGCCCAGTCGAAGAACTTCAGCACTTCAGTACCCTGCTCAGGTTTCTTCTGATCTTTGTGCACCAGGATGAAGGTGGTAGAGGTGATTGGCCATGCCTCGTCACCCTTCTGGTTAGTCAGATCCTGGGCGAAAGATTTGCTCCAGTCAGCGCCTTTAGCGGCGTTAGCGAAGCTCTCTTCCGTCGGGCTTACCGGCTTACCATCTGCAGAGATAAGTTTGGTGTAGGCCAGGTTGTTCTGCTTGGCGTATGCGTATTCTACGTAGCCGATTGAGCCAGGCAGACGCTGTACGAACGCGGCGATACCATCGTTACCTTTACCACCCAGACCGGTTGGCCAGTTAACGGTAGAGCCTGAGCCGACTTTGGATTTCCACTCTTCGTTCACTTTCGCCAGGTAGCTGGTGAAGACGAAGGAGGTACCGGAGCCGTCAGCACGACGCACCACGGCGATGTTCTGCGAAGGCAGCTTCACGCCAGGGTTCAGTTTGGTGATGGCTTCGTCATCCCATTTTTTGATTTTGCCCAGGTAAATGTCACCCAGGGTTTTGCCGTCCAACACCAGCTCGCCTGATTTCAGGCCAGGGATATTCACGGCCAGCACAACACCACCGATAACGGTCGGGAACTGGAACAGGCCTTCCTGCGTCAGTTTTTCATCAGACAGAGGAGCGTCAGATGCGCCGAAATCAACGGTGTTGGCCGTAATTTGTTTAACGCCACCGGAGGAACCGATACCCTGGTAGTTAACCTTGTTACCTGTTTCTTTCTGGTAAGTATCAGCCCATTTGGCATACACCGGCGCAGGGAAGGTTGCACCAGCACCCGTCAGGCTTGCCTCAGCAAATACAGAGAAAGCGCTCATCGATAAGGTCGCGGCGACAACAGTTGCGACAGTGGTACGCATAACTTTCATAATGTCTCCTGCAAGGATTTCGTAAATCATTGTTTAAGTGGCTACGATGAGCAAAATAGGACAAACAGGTGACAGATAAATGTCCGAATTATGACAGTTTTATGACATAGAAATCTGCAGGAAAAAATCAGCAAAATAAGCGTTTAACATCATCGCGTTAGCATTAAACATGACGGATTTTTTTCAGTAAAATTATCTTTATGTGACACTGAAAAAATAGCTGAAGATGACAGATTGTCATATACGGAAGGGATAAAAAAACTCCACCCGAAGGTGGAGTCTGGAGAGATTATTCTACGGTAACCGACTTCGCCAGGTTACGCGGCTGGTCAACGTCAGTGCCCTTGATCAGCGCAACGTGATACGCCAGCAGCTGCAGCGGAACGGTATAGAAGATTGGCGCAATCACCTCTTCCACATGCGGCATCTCAATGATGTGCATGTTGTCGTTGCTGGTGAAACCGGCGTCGCTGTCCGCGAAGACATACAGCTGACCGCCACGTGCGCGCACTTCTTCAATGTTGGATTTCAGTTTTTCCAGCAGTTCGTTGTTTGGCGCCACAACGATAACCGGCATATCCGCATCAATCAGCGCCAGCGGGCCGTGCTTCAGCTCACCTGCCGCATAGGCTTCTGCGTGGATGTAGGAGATCTCTTTGAGCTTCAGCGCGCCTTCCAGCGCGATCGGGTACTGATCGCCACGACCGAGGAACAGGGCGTGATGCTTGTCAGAGAAATCTTCTGCCAGCGCTTCGATGCGTTTGTCCTGAGACAGCATCTGCTCAATACGGCTCGGCAGCGCCTGCAGACCGTGAACAATGTCCTGCTCGATGGACGCATCCTGACCTTTCAGGCGTGCCAGTTTCGCCACCAGCATCAGCAATACTGTCAGCTGGGTGGTAAAGGCTTTGGTCGATGCCACACCAATTTCGGTTCCGGCGTTGGTCATCAGCGCCAGATCAGATTCACGCACCAGAGACGAACCCGGCACGTTACAGATCGCCAGCGAACCGAGATAGCCCAGCTCTTTAGACAGACGCAGCGCCGCCAGAGTATCGGCGGTTTCACCGGACTGGGACAGGGTGATCATCAGGCTGTTGCGGCGGACGGCCGATTTGCGATAGCGGAATTCGGAGGCGATTTCCACATCGCACGGCACGCCTGCCAGCGATTCAAACCAGTAGCGGGAGACCATACCGGAGTTGTAGGAGGTGCCGCAGGCAACAATCTGAATATGCTCTACGTTTGCCAGCATCTCGTTGGCGTTTGCACCCAGCTCACTCAGGTCGACCTCGCCGTGGCTGATACGCCCGGTCAGGGTATTTTTGATGGCGTTCGGCTGCTCGTAGATCTCTTTCTGCATGTAGTGACGGTATGCGCCTTTGTCACCCGCGTCGTACTGCAGGCTTGATTCGATATCCTGACGCTTCACCTGCTCGCCAGATTTATCAAACAGGGTCACATCGCGACGGGTCACTTCGGCGATATCGCCCTCTTCCATGAAGATAAAGCGACGGGTCACCGGCAGCAGCGCCAGCTGATCGGAGGCGATAAAGTTCTCGCCCATCCCCAGACCGATCACCATCGGGCTGCCAGAACGCGCGGCCAGAAGGGTGGACGGGTCTCGGCTGTCCATGATCACGGTGCCATATGCGCCGCGCAGGTGCGGGATCGCACGCATCACGGCTTCACGCAGCGTGCCGCCCTGCTCCAGTTCCCAGTGAACCAGGTGGGCGATCACTTCAGTGTCCGTTTCAGAAACGAAGGTATAACCGCGCGCCGTCAGTTCCGCGCGCAGGGGTTCGTGGTTTTCGATGATGCCGTTATGCACCACCACAATGTGTTCAGAGACATGCGGGTGTGCGTTGCCTTCTGAAGGTTCACCGTGCGTTGCCCAGCGAGTATGAGCAATACCTGTGCCGCCATGCAGCGGATTGTCTTCCGCTGCCTGCGCCAGCATGTTCACTTTACCGAGGCGACGCAGGCGGGTCAGATGACCTTCTGCATCGACCACTGCCAGACCGGCAGAGTCATAACCACGGTATTCCAGACGACGTAACCCTTCGAGAAGGATTTCAGCAATATCACGCTGCGCAACTGCTCCAACGATTCCACACATAGTTTTATATTCCAGATAGAGGCTTTACGCCTGTGTTGTCGCTGACCTGTTTTGCCCGTTTTATCGGGCGCCCCGAGCCTTGTAGAGAGTGGGGTTATATTTATTAGATACTGCCTTTGGGCGGGGGATTATGTTATCCCCTCTACCCGGAACCTCTCCCAAAGGGAGAGGTAATAAATGAGTTACTTCTTTTTCACCGGGCGTTTCCAGCCCGGCTTCTGTACCTGCGGCACGCGGCTGATGACCAGCGCGTTATCCGCCACATCGCGCGTAACGGTGGTACCTGCGGCAATCGTGGCGCCATTGCCCACGGTGACCGGGGCCACCAGTTGGCTGTCGGAACCGACAAACACGTCATTACCGATGATAGTTTTAAACTTGTTAGCACCATCGTAGTTACAGGTGATGGTACCGGCGCCGATATTCACGTTGTCACCGATTTCAGCATCGCCCAGGTAAGTAAGATGACCCGCTTTCGAGCCCTTACCCAGACGCGCTTTTTTCATTTCTACGAAATTACCGACATGCGCGCCTTCCAGCAGCTCCGCGCCAGGACGCAGGCGAGCAAACGGCCCAATGGTGCAGGCGGCAGCCAGGTTTGCATCTTCAACCACGCTGTAGGCGCTGATCTCGCAATCGTCGCCAATCACGCTGTTTTTGATCACGCAACCCGCGCCGATCTTCACGCGGTGGCCGAGGGTGACGTTACCTTCAAGAATAACGTTAGTATCGATTTCAATATCGCGCCCGTGATTGAGTACACCACGCAGATCGAAACGTGCCGGATCGCGCAACATAACGCCTGCCAGCAGCAGCTTTTCAGCCTGCTCGGACTGGTAAACGCGCTCCAGACGGGACAGCTGCAGACGGTTGTTCACGCCTTCGACTTCGCTTAAGCGGTCCGGATGCACGGCAGCAATCTCGTGGCCTTCCTGATACGCCATCGCAATAATATCGGTGATGTAGAATTCACCCTGCGCATTGTTGTTGTTCAGGTTTGCCAGCCAGCGCTTCATGTCCGCGCCATTGGCGATCAGGATCCCGGTATTAATTTCCTGGATTTCACGCTGCGCATCGGTGGCATCTTTATGCTCGACAATCCCGGTCACGTTGCCGTTATCACGGGTGATTCGGCCGTAGCCCGTTGGATCGTCCAGCTTGACGGTCAACAGCCCAATGCCGCCCTGCGGTTTTGCTGCACGCAGGCGAGCCAGGGTCTCAACGGAGATCAGCGGCACGTCGCCGTAGAGCATCAGAATGTCTTCATCGTCGGAGAAGAACGGCGAGGCCTGCTGCATGGCGTGACCGGTACCCAGCTGTTCAGCCTGCAGGACCCAGTTGAGTTTGTCGTCACGCAGCGTCTGCTTCAGCAGGTCGCCACCGTGACCGTACACCAGATGGACCTGGCTGGCGCCAAGTTCATTCGCGGCATCAATAACATGCTGCACCATCGCTTTCCCTGCCAGGGTATGCAGCACTTTAGGAAGATCGGAATACATGCGGGTGCCTTTGCCTGCGGCAAGAATGACCACGCTCATCGTATTATTCAACATACACGTCCTGACTGTAATTTGAGTGAGAAGTAGAACCCTTCGGTGTTGAAAATTCTACATATTTTTCGCCCTAAAATGGAGCGGCGGTAAAACGAACAACATCGCTTGATACGGGCTATTTACCGGTACTTTTTACAGCAGAATAGATAACTTTTCATAAGGAATATAGCGCCGTTTAGCGAAGTCTCCAGCCATCACAACGTGTTAGCCATTTTTTCGTTCCATGAATAAAGCCACATAAAAACAAAACGCCGTTTTATTTATCTAATTATGTGACAAATGAAAAAGAAACGATGTTTCAACCTGATGATAATAGCGCTCAATTATTACTCAGGAGAATAAAATGAAGTCTACAATACCTCTGGCCCTGATGATGTGCACCACCTTCGCCGCCACTGCTGCCGAGCAGCCGCATGTCTGGAAGGCCATTGCGTTTGGTCAGTCTACGGACGAAAATTTTTCGTCCAACGTGCTGCCCGAAAAGATTGGCGTTAACGATGTCACTGTCGACGGAAAAACGCTGAAGCCGCAAGAGAGTGTCGATCTGGCCAAAGCCATAACCCTGGAAAGCCGAGGCGGTAAAATCGCCAACGCCCATGATGGCCTGACCTTCTTCTATACCGAACTGCCGGCCGGGGAGAATTTTGTCTTACAGGCCAATATCAAGGTGGATCAGTTTGGGCCGGAAAATGGTGCCAAACCTGCCGCACAGGAAGGGGCCGGGCTGCTGGTGCGCGATATTATCGGCACGCCTCGTCAGCAGCCGCTGAAGGCGGGTTACGAAGAGTTTCCTGCCGCCTCGAACCTGGTGATGAACGCCATCATGACTCAGGATAAAAAGGATCATCAGCGGGTGAAGATGCAGGCCATTACTCGCGAGGGGATCACCCGTCCGTGGGGGAATGCCGGTGCCGCCATCAAAAAACAGAGCTATAAGGAAGAGGTCGATCTGAGCCAGACCCCGGAATTCCGCCTGAAGCTGCAGCGCACTAACGATGGGTTTGTCACCGCATGGGCGCCGGTAGGCAGCGACAGCTGGGTGAGCAAGAGCGTGCCGCGCGCCGATCTGATTTCAGTGCAGAATAAGGATCGCTATTACGTCGGCTTCTTTGCCTCCCGCAATGCCAAAATTACGGTGACCGATGCCTCGCTGACCACCTCCAGCGCCAACACCGTCGCGTCCGCCCCGTGGAAAGCAGAGCCATTGCCGCTGCTGGTCCAGCTGGCATCCGCCAACAACAGCCCGTCAGCCGATTACCTGCTGCAGGCGCGCGCCAACGAGGACGGGACTTTTAACGTGCGGCAAAATGAAGTGGTGATCGGGAATGCGAAAGCGGTGAAAGCAGGCGAGATGTATTCTCTGCCAACTCGCCTGGAGCAGACCAGTCACTTTGCTCTCACCTTTACCCCTACGCAGGGCGAGCCCGTGACGCAGCAGTTCAGCGTCGAGCGCATCGCTGAGCGAAAAACCGATATCCTGTACGCCGCTCCGGACGGGAAGCCAGATGCGCAAGGCACAGCTGCTGCACCACTGGACGTTGCCACCGCTATCACCCTGCTGGCCCCCGGCGGTAGGCTGGTGCTGAAAAGCGGAGATTATCCCCGCGCCCAGATCCCTCTTACCGCCAGTGGAACTCCCGATAAGCTGAAAACGCTGGAGGCGGACGGTAAAGTGGTGATCCACGGCCTGCTGCTGGACGCCAGCTACTGGCATATCAAGGGAATCGACGTTACGGAGAAAAGCCTGCGTATCCAGGGCAGCCATAACCTGGTTGAACAGGTCACCGCGTATCGCAACGACGATACCGGGATCCAGATATCGTCTCCGGAGAAAATTGGCCGTCCACTGTGGGCAAGCTATAACCGGGTGATCAATTCCGAATCGTATGCCAACCAGGATCCCGGCAAGATTAATGCTGATGGCTTTGCGGTGAAGATGCGGGTTGGCGAAGGCAACCGGCTGGAGAATTGCTATGCGCACGACAATATTGATGACGGCTTTGACCTGTTCAACAAGATTGAAGACGGTGCGAACGGCGTGGTGGTGATCGAGAACTCAGTCGCCAGCAATAATACCAGCAACGGCTTTAAGCTTGGCGGGGAAGGGCAGCCTGTGGCGCACCAGATCCGCAACAGCAAAGCGACGGGCAATCATCTGGATGGCTTCACCGATAACTTTAACCCAGGCAAGCTGGTGGTTGAGAATAACCTTGCGGTGGATAACCAGCGTTTCAACTATATCTTCCGCCCAAGTCCGTACGGCGATGTGACCACGCAGGGAACATTTACCGGCAACGTGTCGATCCGTAACCAGCCAGGACAGTACGATGATGCAGTCGTGGGGATGATTGATAACACGAATTACTTTATTGCCGGGGGCAAAAGCGTCAATACGGAAGGGAAAGAGGTCGATAAAGCTCAGGTGAAAACCCAGTAACCAGAGAGGCGCTTCGCTTATCACACGACGGTAAGCGTGGCGCCACCCGGCATATCAGCACTTAGTGGTTGATTGTACCGAAAGAGATCGTCATGCTGCTGAAAAGGGCGATGATTTTGTTGATAATTTTCATGATGGCATCCTGATGTTGTTGGCGTTCAGTTATGTGACATTCATCACAAAACGAAGTCTACTCCTGAACATTTTGCCGATCAAGCTTTTGTGATGTAAATCACAAAATAAATAAAACACCTTTTCAGTTTTGGAATTAATGAAACGCAGCCATAAAAAAAGCCAGCCTGGGAACCAGACTGGCTTTTATGCTTTCAAGCCGGTGTTACATCGCTTTTTTGGTCAACTCGATAACGCGCAGTTTCGCGATCGCTTTGGCCAGCTCTGCAGACGCCTGAGCGTAATCCACGTCGCCATGAGAGCTTTTAATCTGCTCTTCTGCTTTACGCTTCGCTTCCAGAGCTCGCGCTTCGTCGAGATCCTGGCCACGAATTGCGGTATCAGCCAGTACGGTCACGCTACCAGGTTGCACTTCAATAATGCCGCCTGACAGATAGATAAACTCTTCATGACCGAACTGTTTAACGATGCGGATCATACCAGGCTTAATGGCGGTGAGCAGCGGGGCGTGACCCGGGAAAATACCCAGTTCACCTTCGCTACCCGTTACCTGGATTTTTTCGACCAGACCAGAGAACATTTGTTGCTCTGCGCTGACGACATCCAGGTGGTATGTCATTGCCATATCACCCTCCGATTAAGGCGTTAAAGTTTTTTGGCTTTTTCCACGGCTTCGTCAATGGAACCGACCATATAGAACGCCTGCTCCGGCAGGTGATCGTATTCGCCTTCCATGATGCCTTTAAAGCCACGGATGGTGTCTTTCAGCGCAACATATTTGCCCGGGGAACCGGTAAATACTTCTGCTACGAAGAACGGCTGGGACAGGAAGCGCTGGATCTTACGTGCGCGTGCTACCACCAGTTTGTCTTCTTCAGACAGTTCATCCATACCCAGGATGGCGATGATGTCTTTCAGTTCCTGATAACGTTGCAGCAGGGACTGTACACCACGCGCGGTGTCGTAGTGTTCCTGACCAACGACCAGTGGATCCAGCTGACGGCTGGTGGAATCCAGCGGGTCAACGGCCGGGTAGATACCCAGAGACGCGATCTGACGGCTCAGTACCACGGTTGCATCTAAGTGAGCAAAGGTGGTTGCTGGAGATGGGTCAGTCAAGTCATCCGCAGGTACGTATACCGCCTGAACAGAGGTGATAGAACCGGTTTTGGTAGAGGTGATACGTTCCTGCAGAACACCCATCTCTTCCGCCAGGGTCGGCTGGTAGCCTACCGCTGATGGCATACGACCCAGCAGTGCAGATACTTCCGTACCGGCCAGGGTATAACGGTAGATGTTGTCAACGAACAGCAGTACGTCACGACCTTCGTCACGGAACTTCTCAGCCATGGTCAGACCGGTCAGCGCAACGCGCAGACGGTTTCCTGGTGGCTCGTTCATCTGGCCATAAACCAGGGACACTTTGTCCAGAACGTTGGAGTCGGTCATTTCGTGGTAGAAGTCGTTACCCTCACGAGTACGCTCACCCACGCCTGCAAACACGGAGTAACCGGAGTGCTCGATCGCGATGTTACGGATCAGCTCCATCATGTTTACGGTTTTACC